>NZ_LZHR01000022.1:0-170172 GCF_001690675.1 Gilliamella sp. Occ4-3 | reverse complement strand
TCTTCGGTATGGCGCCAAGTTGAAAAATACCTCATGCTTTATTACAGCCCAGAGCAGATTGCTGCACGTTTAAAGAAAGTCAGCGTCCAATCAATCTATAACTATCTTTATCAAAATAAAGCGCGCTATGAACAATTCAAACCTTATCTAAGACGAAAAGGCAAAGCCTATAGGCATTGTAAGGCACCGAGTATTAAAGAAGGAGACCGCCGATATAAACGGTCAATTAAACAACGTCCAAGTTATGTAGAAAGCCGGAAAACGCGAGGACATTGGGAGGGAGATACGATTATTAGCCGTAAAGACAAGCAAGCATTGGTGACATTAGTTGAACGCAAAACAGGGCTAGTATTAATTGGGCGCCTCAATCAACGTACCGCCTCCGAAACGAGAGATATGATAATAAAATTGCTAACGCCGTTTAAAAAAATGGTTAAAAGCATCACCTTTGATAATGGAACCGAATTTAATTATCATCATGCTATTGAGCATTATTTAAATACTACCGTGTACTTTGCGGAGCCTTATAAAAGCTGGCAAAGAGGCACAAATGAAAACACCAATGGCTTAATACGTCAGTTTATACCTAAGTCAGCGGCCATTTCATTAGTTGACGACAAACAGATAAAGAAAATACAATATCTATTGAACACACGCCCAAGAAAACGGCATAAGTTTAAAAGCCCTGCCGATTTTTATTCTAAGGAGTTAAGACGAATTGCACTTCATGGTGTAATCTAGGTATGAAAAAACAGAATCTTAAAATAAAAAAGGTAGTTAGTACGAATGAAAGATATTAATTTATATTTAATTAGACATGGTCAAACGCAGTGGAATATTAAAGATCAGATGCAAGGTTCTCAAAATTCACCTTTAACAGATCAAGGTATTTTGGGTGCTAAAGTGACAGGACAACATTTAAAAAATGTTCTTTTTATGCAAGCATACTCAAGTACACAACAACGAGCTATGGAAACTCGAGATTATATTGTTAAAGAAAATAATATAGTTATTCCTACTTTTGAGCTTGCTGATTTGCGTGAGATGGATTTTGGCATTTGGGAAGGCAAGAAAGTCCCTCAATTGAAAAAGGAGTTTCCAGAATTTACTACTTATTTGACAGATCCTGCTAATTTTGATGCTTCGGTCAATCAAGGTGAAAATTATCTTGATATCCTTTCGCGTATGAAGCAGGGGTTAAATACTATTGTAAAAAATGCACCTCAAGATACGGGTAATATTTTGGTTGTGTCACATGGAACGGTATTACGTATATTACTTTGTGTTTTAAATGGTGGTGATTGGCGTTTACATCGTGATGAGGATTATTTTCCTCGAATGTTAAATACTAGCATTAGTGTGGTTAATTATAAGCAAGGTAATGATCAATCTGAAGGGATATTTACTGTAAAATTTTTCAATAATGTGGATCATTTAGTTGATAAATAAGTATTTTGTTATCTTCTCGACTAGTGGTTGTGTAAATAATTAGTCGAGAAGGTTTTGTTAATAAAATTATCGTTTATAAGCTGCATAACGTTTTTGTAGCTGTTTTAATTGATTAATTCTTGCATCAATTTTAGAAATCATTGTCTGATCGCCTTTTGTTTGATTCTTAGCATTTTGTAGTAGTTGAATGGATTGTTGAAATTGACCTTCTAATGCAATTAATTCCGCTCTAGCACTCATTTCTTTTGCTCTTGCATGTAATCCTCCGTAAGCAGTGACGAGCAATTCCCATCCATTTGAGTCATCATTATGGTCAAAAGTATAGCGATGTAACAAGCTTACGGCTTGTTGATAGTTTTTGTTTTTTATATACGCATTAGCTAAGTTTAGTTGCAATGCAGAACTATTTGGTGCTTTTTTTAATGCTGCTTGTAGGCGAGTGATTGCTGTACTGCTATTGTTGAGCGCTAAATCAATATCAGTCATTAAATCAATATACCAAATATTATTGGGATCACTATCTAATAATGGCTGTAGTTGTTGTTTCGCTTTTTGATTATTTCCACTTAGATTATCTGCTAAAGCATTAGCATAAATAATAGCTGTTTTACTTTGTTCATTGTTTAGTTTTTTATAATCTTCAACTAATAGCTTTGCGGTATTTTTATTTTTAGCCATTAATATGGCCAATCGAGCTTTCGCTAAATAGTAGTTTAATGACGGAGATACATTTTTTTTGCTATATTGCAATGAACGATTTCGAATATCGGTTAATCGGCTGTTAGGTAATGGGTGAGTAAGTAAAATTTCGGGAGCTTTACTACTAAATCGGCTTTGATCGGCAAGTTTTTGTAGAAACTCTGATGAAGCATAAGGATCAAACCCTGCTTTAGCAAGCGTTCTTAAACCAACACGATCGGCTTCTTGTTCATTACTTTGCGTAAAACTAATCATATTTTGAGCTGATCCTGCCATGGTGCTTGTCATCGCCGCCATACCAGCTTCGGGATTGGCTAATGTTAGTAGTAGAGAGCCTAATGTTGCACCCCAAACATAAGGGCTATTACGGTTTTGGTTTTCCATTGCTCTGGCTAAATGGCGTTGGGTGACATGGCCAATTTCATGAGACATAACAGAGGCTAATTGACTTTCATTGTCGGTGTCTAATATTAGTTTAGAATGAATGACGACATTCCCACCAAAAAAAGCAAATGCGTTAAGTACGTCACTTTTCATAATATAAAAATGAAATGGCGTTTTTACTGATTCTGATTTTGATACTAATTTTTTGCCTAGATCATTAATATATTGGTTTAAAACAGGGTCGTTTATTATGGGAGCACTTGCTCGTAACATTCGCATATAATAATCGCCCATTTCCATTTCTTGGCCAATGCTAAGCGTTGTGGCTGCCGCAGTACCAATATCAGGGAGGTTAATATTATCAGCATAAACGATAGATGTACTTTGTAATAATAATGAGGTGGATAATACCAATGCGATTGTTTTTTTTAACATTATTCTAACCAATTAAAATAAGAGTTGCGTTGATTTATTCTAGCTGAAAAAAACAACAATATCACTTTGAATTTATAATTAGGGTTTAACTTATTTGATGTAATGAGTGTTATGAATAATAATACTTATTCTTGAATTGGCAAAATAACAACAACTATATTAATGCGTTGTTGTTATTTTGATTTTTATGCTTGGATTTATTATGCTTTTTGACGGCGGTTTTGGATAAATTCAATGATGTTGTTAACTTTCACCATTTCTTTATCACCACCGAAACGGTGTTTGTATTCCACTTCTCCGTTATCTAGATTGCGTTCACCAATTACGATAGTGTGAGGGATCCCGATTAGTTCCGCATCAGCAAACATCACGCCAGGGCGCTCTTTTCGATCGTCAAATAAAACTTCAATGCCAGCAGCTTGTAAATCAGCATAAAGCTTTTCGGCTGTTGCTTGAACTTTTTCGGATTTGTGCATGTTCATTGGAATAATGACAACGCTAAATGGAGCAATCGCTTCTGGCCATACAATACCACGATCGTCATGACATTGTTCAATTGCAGCAGCTACAATTCGGCTTACACCAATGCCGTAGCAACCCATAATCATAACGTGGTTTTGTCCATCTTCACCTTGGACTGTTGCTTTCATTGCTTGTGAATATTTTGTGCCAAGTTGGAAGATATGTCCCACTTCAATACCTCGTTTAATTTGTAATGTGCCTTTGCCATCAGGGCTAAGATCTCCTTCAACCACATTACGGATGTCTTCAATGCGAGGTAAAGCAGTGTCACGTTCCCAATTGATATTAAAATAGTGTTTATGATCGATATTGGCACCAGCGCTAAAATCGCTCATCACAGCCACGTCACGGTCAATAATAACTGGCATATTTAAGTTAATTGGACCTAATGAGCCTGGTCCGGCATTCACAATCGTACGGATTTCTTCTTCGGTTGCAAATTCTAGTGGTGAGGCAACGATATCGATTTTTTCGGCTTTGATTTCGTTTAATGTATGATCACCTCGAACCAGTAAAGCGACTAATTGATGGCCACTCTCTTTCGTGGCTTTAACCATCAAGGTTTTTACAGTTTTTTCAATCGGCAAATTGAATTGTTCGACTAATTCGTCAATAGTTTTGGCATTAGGAGTATCGACTAACTCCATTGCTTTTGTAGGTTCAGTGCGTTTTTGTGTTGGTGCTAATGCTTGAGCCATTTCTATGTTAGCCGCATAATCAGATTCGGTTGAAAAAACAATATCATCTTCGCCACTGTCGGCTAATACTTGGAACTCATGTGACCAGTTGCCACCAATTGATCCTGTATCAGCACGCACCGCTCTAAAGTTTAAACCTGCACGTGTAAAAATTGCGCTATAGGCTTTATACATCTCATCATAAGTTTCTTGTAATGATTCTTGTGTAGTATGGAAAGAGTATGCATCTTTCATAATAAATTCACGTGAACGCATCACACCAAAGCGAGGGCGTACTTCATCTCGAAATTTGGTTTGAATCTGATACACGTTAAGTGGTAATTGTTTATATGAGCTAACTTCATTACGTAGTAAGTCTGTAATGACTTCCTCATGAGTTGGGCCTAGAACAAAATCACGGTCGCCACGATCTTTAATACGTAATAATTCAGGGCCATATTGTTCCCAACGTCCGCTTTCTTGCCAAATATCAGCAGGCTGTACAACTGGCATTAATACTTCTATTGCACCGGCTTTATTCATCTCTTCACGGACAATATTTTCTACTTTTTTAAGTACGCGGTAACCAGTGGGAAGCCAGGTATATAATCCAGCAGCCACTTTGCGGATCATGCCTGCACGTAACATTAATTGATGGCTAATGACTTCAGCATCAGCAGGGGTTTCTTTTAACGTAGAAAGAAGATATTTACTGGTTCGCATAAATTTATCCTAAAAAAATTTATTTATAAATATATATGATAAAAATGTGAGCTAGTTTAGCAGTACCAAGCGTAACACTAAAGTAATTTTATTGTTATTTTTAATATGGAATTCTTGTAATACCTCCAACTCAGCATTAATAAAGTATGTTTTTAAATTATAGTCGCTAAATACAGATTATTTGGCTATAGAATGGCAGTATGTTTTACTTTTTGGTATCAATATTAATACTTTATTAATTTTTATTTTGCTAGGTATCAAATTGGATATTTTTCATCATATTGATTATATTTAATTTTTTGTTGTTTGTGTGATAAAGATCACTTTGTAAAAGTTATTAAATTGATATCATATGCGCAGAATTTTAGATTGAGGAGTAGTTCAAAATGAGTACGTTAATGACTAACGAAAATGTAATAGATTCATGTAAAGAATCAAAATTACCTAAATGGCGAAAAAGTGATACGTTATGGATGCTTAGCCTTTATGGTACAGCAATTGGTGCTGGAGTACTTTTTCTACCAATTAATGCCGGTGTCGGTGGGTTAATTCCGTTGCTGGTTATGTTGGTTCTTGCCTTTCCTATGACATTTTTTGCTCATCAAGCTTTGTGTCGATTTGTATTATCAGGTAAAAGTCGAGATGGCGATATTACCGTTGTTGTTGAAGAGGCTTTTGGCCGCACAGCAGGAAACTGGATAACTGTACTTTATTTTTTTGCAATTTACCCAATATTATTAGTATATAGCGTTGGTATTACAAATACAGTAGATAGCTTTATGGTTCATCAATTAGGAATGGAGTCATTACCACGAGCTTTACTTTCATTTATTTTAGTTGCATTTTTAATGTCAATTGTTCACTTTGGCGAAGAACTTATTGTTAAAGTTATGTCAATATTAGTTTTTCCATTTATTGCAGTTTTAATGATTTTAGCGTTATTTTTAATTCCTGAGTGGAATGGTGAAATTTTTACCAATTTGTCTTTTGGTAGTAGTGACGGAGGACAAAGTATTTTAATGACACTTTGGTTAGTTATTCCTGTTATGGTTTTTGCTTTTAATCATTCACCAATTATTTCATCTTTAGCGGTAGCTAAACGTAAAGAATATGGTGACGTTTATGCTGAACCTAAATGTACTAGAATTATTGCAGCAAGCAATATCATGATGGTTGTAACAGTGATGTTTTTTGTTTTTAGTTGTGCGCTTTGCTTGTCGCCTGCTGAACTTTTAGATGCAAAAGCTCAAAATATCTCAACGTTGTCATATTTGGCTAATCGATTTAATTCACCTGTTATTGAGTATATTGGTCCTCCAATTGCATTTATTGCAATGGCTAAATCGTTTTTAGGTCACTATCTAGGTGGTAAAGAAGGGTTTAATGGTGTTGTTAATAAATTTTTGCGTAGCCGTAATAAAACAATTTCAGAAAACAAACTTGATAAATTAGCTATTGCCTTTATGTTTGTAACTGCTTGGGGGATTGCAACATTAAATCCAAGTATTTTAGGCCTTATTGAATCACTTGGTGGCCCAATTTTAGCTGTGTTGTTGTTTTTAATGCCAATGTATGCAATTCATAAATTACCTGTACTAGCAAAATATAAAGGAAGGTTAAGTAATGTGTTTATTGTTGTTATGGGATTAGTTGCAATTTCAGCCGCTATCTATAATTTATTATAAAAATTTAATTCATGGGTAATTACCACTTACTTGTTTATTTAATATATAAAACCTACTGGCATTCGTTGGTAGGTAAATACAGCTACTAGTAAAATAATCTACCGATATAGCAAGAATTAACTATTAATGGGTATTAAAACTTATTTTCATAATCTCAAAAGTGATACCTAGGTATCAGTATGGGGTAAGTGGCAAGATGATTATTGGCTATTTTATTAGCAAAAGTTAATTCGTAAAGATATCACTAGGATAGCAGTATTAATTTAAGTTTTGCATCAAAAGGGAAAAATATGAGTTCGGTATTTGAAATATTTAAAATTGGGATTGGACCTTCAAGCTCACATACAGTAGGACCAATGAGGGCAGGGAAGGCATTCATAGATCAGTTAATCAGTAATAACATGATGGCGTCAGTAACAAAAATTGTGGCTGATGTTTATGGCTCTTTGTCGTTAACAGGCAAAGGTCATCAAACAGATATTGCTATTATTATGGGATTAGCTGGCGAAAAACCTGATTCTGTTGATATTGATAGTATTCCAAGTGTTATCGAAAAACTTAGCCAAACTCAGCGGTTATCTATTTACAATGATCGTTATGAAATCGATTTTCCGTTGGAAAGTTGTATGGTGTTTCATTCTAAATTTTTACCATTACATGAAAATGGTATGACTTTGAGTGCATATAGCGGCGATAAATTAGTTTTTCAGAAAACTTATTATTCTGTTGGCGGTGGTCAGATTGTTGAAGAAGAGCAGTTTGGTCAACAAGAGCAGGATTCAGTAAAATTTCCTTATCCATTTGCTTCAGCTGAGCAATTATTAAAACATTGTGAAGATAACTCATTATCAGTTTCTAGTATTATGATGAAAAATGAGTTGCAAATACACTCTTATGAAGAAATTGAATCCTATTTTTCTCGCGTAGGGCAAACTATTTTGGAATGTATCAAACGAGGCATGAATACAGAAGGGCTATTACCAGGACCACTTAAAGTTCCTCGCCGTGCGTTTTCGTTATACCGTCAATTGTCTACCACTAAAGATAAAATTATTAGTGATCCAATGGTGATTATTGATTGGGTAAATATGTTTGCGCTTGCAGTTAGTGAGGAAAATGCAGCAGGAGGACGGGTAGTTACTGCGCCAACAAATGGTGCATGTGGCATTATACCTGCTGTGCTTGCTTATTATGATAAATTTATTAATCCAGTTACACCTGATATTTATATTCGTTTCTTTCTAACTTGTGGCGCAATAGGACAACTTTATCAAATAAATGCCTCTATTTCTGGTGCAGAAGTGGGATGTCAAGGGGAAGTTGGCGTTGCTTGTTCTATGGCTGCGGCAGGACTTGCTGAGCTTTTAGGCGGTAATCCTCAACAAGTATGCATGGCGGCAGAAATAGCAATGGAGCATAACTTAGGATTGACTTGTGATCCAGTTGCAGGCCAAGTTCAGGTTCCTTGTATTGAGCGCAATGCCATTGCCGCAGTAAAATCGATAAATGCGACAAGAATGGCTTTAAGACGAATTACTGCAGCAAAAGTATCTTTAGATAAAGTTATTAAAACGATGTATGAAACAGGAAAGGATATGAATGCAAAATATCGAGAAACGTCGCGTGGAGGGCTAGCAATTACGGTTCATTGTAATTAGGTTGTTGCTATTTTTCTGTCGAATTCGCCGATTGCAAAATCGGCGAAACATTAGATTGTATTTAATGTTTCCAGTGCATGGTGTTAACTTTAGAGCGCAAGAAATCATTTTCTGTTAGTACATCTACCCGTTCAGTTTTTACTTTTCGTTGTTTTCTTTTTCGTTTTGGTTGTTTTGCTGAGGCAATATGGATAACTTCGTTATAGGCAAGTAAATTATTAAGTTGATCAAGTTCTCCTAATCCACGAAGGACAGAAATTAATGTTTGTAATGTAATTGATTCGCCTTGTTCAATACGTTTTATTGTTGCAATGCCTATTTCGGATTTTTGCGCAAGTTCTAGTTGGGATAAATTTTTCTCAATTCTGGCTAATTTTATTCTGCGACATAGCATAGCAATCATGTCGGTAGTTTCATTCATGAAATGTCCTTTTTGTTTGATATGCCACATGATGTGGCATATATCATATTGCTATTTATATTATTTTTAGACTAGCGGTTATTGTTCTTGGTTTTTTATTTGTTTCTTCTTTAAGTTTTCTAAAATCTTTTTATGGATACCATTAAAGCCGCCATTACTCATAATTAAAATTGCATCGGTTGGTTTAGCTGATTTTGTGATCATTTCAACCAACAAATCGATATCACCACTCCAGTAAGCGGGTTGAATACAAGCATCAACCACATCAGCCACTAACCAAGGTAGTTGTTCTGGTTGGAATATAAAAATTTCATCAGCTCGACCAAGTGATGGGGCTAGTTCATCTTTAGATACTCCTAATTTCATCGTATTTGAGCGTGGTTCAAGTACGGCTAGAATGCGACGATTAGCTCCTATTTTACTGCGTAATGCTTCTAATGTGGCTAAAATTGCAGTTGGGTGGTGGGCAAAGTCATCATAGATTTCAATATTATTAACTTCACCATAAAGTTCTAACCGTCTTTTAGCATTGACAAAAGAACTTAGTGCTAAACAAGCATCAACAGGATCAATACCTACATTATGGGCGGCAGCAATTGCCATTAGTGCGTTATGCATATTATGTTCGCCAACTAATGAATATTTTACTTCACCCACTTTTTTATTGTTAAAGTAAACCGCAAAATGACTCGCATCATTATTCATACGTTGTGCTAGCCAGCCGTTTTCTGATTCTGTGAATATTTTTTTACTCCAGCAACCTTTAGCTAATACTTGTTTTAAATTTACATCCTCTTGTGGTGTGATAATTAATCCGTTACTCGGCACTAAACGAACCAAATGGTGAAATTGTTTTTGAATAGAACTGAGATCATCAAAAATATCTGCATGATCAAATTCTAGATTATTCATGATAAGTGTTTTGGGGCAGTAGTGCATGAATTTTGAACGTTTATCAAAGAACGAGCAATCATATTCATCTGCTTCTATAACAAAATAATTGCTTTCACCTAATCTTGCTGATACATCAAAATTACCTGGTACACCACCAATAACGAATCCTTGCTTATAATCTTGCTTTTCTAAAATCCAATTGACCATACCCGCAGTTGTAGTTTTACCATGAGTTCCAGCAATAGCTATGACCCAACGATCTCGCAATACATTGTCGTGTAACCATTGAGGAGCTGAAATATAAGGAATGTTATTATCTAAAAGATATTCTACACAAGGGTTACCTCTTGATAGCGCATTGCCAATAATGACCAAATCAGGTTTTGATATCAGTTGTGATGGATCATATCCTTCAATAATATCAATGTGTTCTTTTTGTAAAAGTGTGCTCATTGGTGGGTAAACATTTTTATCTGAACCCGTTACCTTATGACCTAGAGAGCGAGCTATCAAAGCAATCCCTGCCATAAATGTGCCACAAATTCCAAGAATATGAATATGCATTTTGAATCCTTAACATTGTATAAACTTTATATCGATAGTATTGGGTAACCATTGCTTATTTGATTGGTAAACAGATGTAAATTCAGAGCAACCTTGTAATTATAATCGATTCTGATTGTTTATGCGAGAGGCCATAGATGTTTAACCATTAATAGTGGAGCTTGGTTACCACGAAATTCATCTACATCTAAATGGTAAACTATTTTCACATTTTTTATCGATTGATCAGGCCATAGTTGTCTATTTACATTAAAAAAGACCCCTTCAATAAGTGGACCACCGTTTTGGGGTTCTAGTACTAGTTTTAGGTGTTTGTCTGAAAATAATCGCTGTTGATGAATAATGAATTCACCGTCAAAAATGGGAGTGTAGAATCCTTCTCCCCATGGTCCTGATTCTTTTAATTGCTTAGCGATTTCGTAAGTAAGATCTTGGCTATCTATTTCACCATCAGTTTCAATAATTGGTTCTAGCAAATCAGGTTCTAAGCGTTCATTTAAAAGTATTTCAAAGTTATTTTTAAAACGTTCTAAATCTTTTTTTCGAATAGTTAACCCAACAGCCATTGCGTGACCTCCAAAACTGATTATTAGATCAGGATTTTTCTGATTTAATTCATCAAGAAGATCGCGTAAATGAACGCCTTTAATTGAACGTCCTGAGCCCTTTAGAAAACCATCTTCTGTTGAAGCGAAAGATATGACTGGTCGATGATATTTATCTTTTAAACGTGAAGATAAGATCCCAATAATGCCTTGATGCCATTCTGGATGATGAAACACGAGTAAATTAGGAATTGTGATATTTTGTTTTTCAATTTCTTGAATAAATGATAAGGCCTCTTTATGCATCATTTGCTCAATTAACTTTCGATCACTATTGAGATTATCCAAATCCATAGCTTTGTTGATTGCTGAATCATAATTATCACAAAGTAGTAATTCAACTCCTAATGACATATTATCCATTCTACCTGCTGCATTTAATCGTGGCGCTATATAAAAAGCTAAATCAGTAGACGTAAGATTAATAGGATCTTTTTTAGATATTTGTAATAAGGCCTTGATGCCCTCACAACAATATCCAGCTCGTATTCTGTTTATACCCTGATGAACTAAAATACGGTTGTTATGATCAAGTCTAACCACGTCAGCAATAGTGCCTAAAGCAACTAGATCTAATAAATTTGCTACATTATATTCATCTAAATTATTGTCGGAGAACCAATTTTCTTGCCGTAATTTCGCACGTAAAGCTAGCATAAAGTAAAAAGCTACACCCACCCCAGCTAAATGCTTAGATGGAAATATACAATTAGGTAAATTAGGATTGACTATGGCGTCGGCATTAGGTAGTAGCTCAGGGCATAAATGGTGATCAGTAATAATGACTGACAATCCTGATTCCTTAGCAAAATCCACAGCTTCAATAGCAGATATTCCGTTGTCAACGGTAATAATAAGTTGTGCATTTTGTAAAATGGCTTTTTTAACAACCGAAACACTTAATCCATATCCATCATTAAAGCGATCAGGAATGATATAATCAACAAATTGGTACCCCATATTTTTTAAGGCTCTGATGGTTAAAGCAGTACTGGTGGCACCATCAGTATCAAAATCACCAACAATCATGATTTGCTGATTATTTTTCATTACTGAATAAAGAATTTCGACTGCCTTTTCAATACCATCTAGTTTATTGTAATTACATAGATTGCGTGTGGTGTAATCGAGATCTTGCATGCTAGTAACACCACGCAATGCATAAATCCGTTGTAATAATAACGGAATATCATCAGAAAATTCTGGAAGTACTTCAGGTAATTTGCGATGTTTTAATTTACTTTTTTTCATAATTTATATGTTAGCGCATTTGCGCTAACATGTGTTTTCATTTTATATTTACATTTTAGCAACAATAACTGCTAATTTTTATTTAGTTTTTGTGATCAAGAAATTCAATTAGTTTATCTGCAGGCACGTAACCTGAAACAAGTTGGCCGTTAGGTAAGACAATTGCAGGTGTGCCGCCAATCCCTAACTTTTTACCGACGTTAAATTGTTGTGTTACATAAGGTATCATACTGCTTGCTGGCGAAATTGTATTTCCTTTATATGCATTGTCAAATGCAGCTTTGCGATCAGCCATGCTCCAAATAGATTGCATGTTTTTGCCAACATCACTGTCAGCACCTGCACGAGGGAATGCGAAATAGTGAACTGAAATACCTGCTTCTAAATACTTATCAATATTTTCATGTAGTAGTTTACAGTAATGGCAAGTATAATCAGTAAATACTGAAATAATGTATTTTTCATTTTTAGCTTTATAAATAATGGCATCTTTTTCAATTGATTTTATTAGGCTAAGATTGATGCTGTTAGCAATGTTTTCTGGTTCATCACCTTGTAAATCAAAAATAGAACCTTGAATTAAGTATTTACCATCTTTAGTAACATATACAATACCTTCTGGCGTGCTAACGCTTTTAAAATCTTTAATTGGACTATCAAAAATTTTTGATTCTTTGCTATCGTAACCGAATTTATCTAAAGATTTTGCAATTTCATTATTACTTGCTAATACTGAACTTGAAATTAACGCTAAGCCTAAACATATAACTAATTTTTTCATTCAATTATCCTTATTTTTGTCAATCCTATGCTCGAGGATGATGTTTACTATGTAACTGTTTTAACCTTTCCGTTGCAACATGTGTATAAATTTGTGTAGTTGATAAACTGCTATGCCCAAGCAACATTTGAACGACGCGCAAATCCGCTCCGTGATTAAGAAGATGTGTTGCAAAAGCATGTCGAAGCACATGAGGAGAAAGTGCATCAATATTTATACCAGTTAGTATGGCATAATATTTAATTCGATGCCAGAAAGTCTGTCGTGTCATTTTTTTTCCTAATCGGCTTGGAAAAAGCACATCAATAGGTCCATTTTTTAAAAGATCATTTCTGGCATATTTAAAATAATATTCAAGCCAATAAATTGCTTCTTCTCCAAGTGGGACTAAGCGTTCTTTATTACCTTTACCAATTACTCTTACTACACCTTGACGTAAGCTAACATCGCTAATTTCTAAATTTACTAATTCAGATACGCGTAAACCAGTGGCATAAAGTACTTCCAACATCGCTTTATCCCTAAGTTCAATGGGATCTTCTATGCTTGGCGACTCTAGTAGCGCATCGACTTGCGATTCAGTTAAGTCTTTAGGTAATTTTTTAGGAAGTTTGGGGGATGATAATACTGCAGAAGGGTCATCAGTGCGATAATTTTCTTGATATAAATACTGAAAAAAACGTTTAGTTGCACTAAGCAAACGTGCTGAACTACTTGCTTTATACCCATCTTCTACTCGTTGCATTAAAAAGTTTTGTAAATTAAGTGTTTGAGTTGTTAGGAATGTGACATTTTGTTGTTGTAAAGATTGACTTAGTGCCAACAAATCAAGTCTATAAGAAGCAATGGTATTTTCAGCTAAGTTCCTTTCTAGCCACAATGAATCTAGAAAACGGTCTATTAACATTTTATTTTGGGCTGGTGTATCTTGGCTAGACATCAAAATTATCTCTACATTACGTTTATTCATTATATTATATACTAGCTGTCAATAAGTTGCAGTTTAAGCTAACTTGCCATTTTTAGTTGTACAAATTTCTACACATTAACAAAAGTCAGGTTATTTAAATCACTTATTCAATAAAAAGGTTAAGTAGCTGTCAATTACTGGCTTAACTAACAGAAATTATTCATATTAAACAACATTCATTTAACATTTAAAAAAAAGATTAAATTTTACACTAAAATTGTGTATGCTTTTTAGATAAGATGTCTGTTCCTTGAACTCAGTAATGCTGAGTATAAAAAATAATTAAAATAGACAGACTGATTTTAAAATTGGATATAAGGAGGAGGAAAACATGTCGAACGAACTTAATCGTCTTCTGGAGCAACTCGGTGAAGGTTTTGGCGATTTAATGGCGGGGTTGAGTGGGGTTTGCCATAATCGCTATACCTTAACGGTTGACGGGCTGGAGGCGCCGATTTCGGTTTTGCATGTTGATGGTGATGAGTCGTTAAACCAGCCTTGGCGTTATGTGATTACTTTTACCAGTACTGATAAAACCTTATCGCCTGATTCCTTTCTTAATCAAAAATCGACCTTCTCCTTTAATCCTGTTATCAACAAACCATTAACTTCCGCTATCCGCTCATTAAGTGACTTGCCCACGTTGAGTAATAAACGCACCTTGCATGGGGTGATTACTGAGTTTAGTCAGTTATCGGTCAATAAAGATGAAGCCCATTATCAAGTGGTGTTATCCTCGTGCTTAGCACGGTTGGCTGTGGGGCAACATAATGCCATATTTCAAAATCAAAGCGTGGTCAGTGTGGTTGAAGAAGTGCTACGCAGTCATGGTTTAACGGGCATTGATTACCGTTTAGAGCTAAAAGATAGCTACCCTGAGCGGGAGTTTATTACGCAGTGGCAAGAAAGTGACCTTGAATTTATTCAACGCTTATTGGCCGATGTCGGTATCTGGTTTCGCTTTGAAACGCACGCTGAGCACCACTGTGATGTGATGGTGTTAAGTGATTATGAACAAGGCTATGCGCAGGTCGCTGATATCGACTATAAACAACCCAGTGGCATGGCAGATACGGGCGTTGAAAGTGTGTGGGATATCAGCCTGCATAGTGAAGTGGTGGTCTCCTCAGTCAAGGTACAAGACTATAACTACCGTGATGCCCTAGCCGATTTACAGGGCGAGATTAATACCCAACCTAAAGACCTTACCACCTATGGCACTGACTACCGTTATGCCGAGCACTATAAAGGCTTAGATAGCAACGGCCAAGAAAACCCGCAAAATAGTGGCGATAATAACGATGATGATAACAATATTAATAATGATAATCGTGATAACGGCAATAATCCTAATGAGAATAACAGGCATGACGATAATCAGATTGAAAGCGGTCAGTGGTATGCGCGTATTCGCCATGAGCAGGCTATTAGCCAGAAAATTATCCTCAAAGGCAAGAGTAATCACTATAACCTTGCTCCCGGTCAATGGATTAACCTCAACGGTAGTCCGCTAACAGATATCAATGACGGTGTGATTATTTTAAGTGTGCAGGGACAGGGTAATCGCACTGATGCTTATGAACTCACCTTTACCGCCATTCCCTATCAAGCTTTAAAACCCTATCGCCCTGCGCCCATACGCTGGCCACAAGTTAGTGGCACATTACCTGCCCGTGTCACCAGTCCCAACCATGACACCTATGGTTATATTGACCCGCAAGGGCGCTATCGGGTTAAATTTAATGTCGACCTGAAACAATGGAAAAGTGGCACGGAAAGCTTGTGGGTACGCTTAGCCAAACCTTATTCAGGCAACACCTATGGTTTTCACTTCCCGTTAATTGATGGCACTGAAGTGGCCATCGCCTTTATGCAGGGCAACCCCGATAGGCCGTATATCGCTCATGCAATGCATGACAGTGCTCATCCCGACCTTGTTACCACCATTAATAAACACCGCAATGTCATTCGTACCCCCGCCAACAACAAACTGCGCATGGATGACAAACGTGGGCAAGAACATATTAAGCTAGCCACCGAATACGGAAAAACCCAACTTAACCTCGGTCACCTTGTTAACGAAAAAAAAGCACAACGTGGTGAAGGCTTTGAGCTGAGAACCGACGAATGGGGCGCGATAAGAGCGGGTAAAGGGCTGTATATTACCAGTGAAGAACAAACGCAAGCAAGTCATATACAGCTACAAATGGACAATGCTGTTAAAGAACTAGCGCAAGCGGCTGAAATGGTTAAACGGCTCAATGAACTTGCCGAGGCCGCCAAAGCTGAACTGGCTGATTTACAAACCCAAAAACAGCTATTTGAGCAAAGCTTAAAAGAACTAAAACAACCGGGAATACTTACTTACGCACCAGCTGGCATGGCTGATGTCACCCCAAGTTCAATTCAACATACCGCAGGTGAAAACATTATCCAAACAGCACAAAACACCGTTGATATTAGTGCGTTTAAACGCTTTATGGTCACTGCGGGTAACATGATAAGCCTATTTGCCAACAAAATGGGCATAAAGCTATTTGCCTCGCAAGGTAATATCAACATACAGGCACAAAATGATGAAATGCAATTAAGTTCAAAACAGAATATGACAATTACCAGCACCGACAGCGAAGTGATTATATCAGCCAAGAAAAAACTCGTATTGGCATGTGATGATGTTGCTATTGTAATTGAAAATGGCGGGATAAAAATGCTCGCCCCGGGTGATGTTCAGGTTAAATCGGCTAGCTTTCGTATATTAGGACCTGCAAATTACCAAGTACCAATCCCCAATTTGCCAAAAGGCGATACTTGTTCGGAGTCAGCATAATGGAAAAGCAAATACTCACTCTTTTAGATAATGAAAAGGCACGCAAGCAGTATCGTTATCTACTAATTGATAATTTAGTTTCGCTAAGTTATTTTCATCTATTATCGATGGAAAGTTTACAAGAAAATCTAGGTAAAGAAGCTATCCAAGTTGTGCTAAGACCTGATTTAGCCCACGATCCACGTCATTGCCCAAAGTTAGTTGTGATCGCAAAACCTGATGAACCAATCAATAAAAGATTAGTTCATTTTATTAGTAATCAACTAAAGGAAGAAGGTTCGCTACCAAAACGATATTTGTGTGGCTGTATAGTTAGCGAAAACGCCCCCCAGTTTTTAAGTGAGCAACTGATTAACATCGGTTTAAAGTTAGGTCAATTAATTGGAGTTCGTTTTGTTCCTTTTTATGAACCGTTTAGAATGTTTTTATTGCAAGAAGGCAATAAAATTTGTCCTGATTGGTTACCAACTTTATTAAATTGCTGTAGTACTTACTGTTTTACATCCTTCACCAATCATTTGCAGGTTATTCAATCATTATCTTATACCCCTGAACCCTTTGATCTATTTGTAACAGAAGAAACTAAAACTTTTTTAAAACAATCGGTTAAGCTATATCATTTAACCGTGGCTTGGCAAAATATCTGTGAAAATCAAAATAAAAATATTGAAGATTCAGACATATTATTATTAGCAGATTTTTATAACAAAGCAAAAATAGAAGGGTTAGAAGATAGCAACGATCTATTTACTTTATCATTAGTGCTTATGCGCTATAAAAACCGATTAGATCCCAAATCGTTAAAAGCCGCGATAGCGAACGCAATAGATGAACCGGGTACTTTAGCACAGCATTTAAGTCAAATAGAGCTAGAACAATAATAACAAAGGAATATATCATGGAAAAAATCGACCCTAATATTTTTACTGAAGCAAAAAACACTTCAGCAATGGCCGATGGTGGATGTGGTACTTGTCAACGAAACGGCATGCCATTTTTTTTAGTTCGCCAATCGGTTATTAATCCCAATGCTTACCACGGTATAGACTGGTCAGAAAGTGTACCTAAATTGACTGATAGGCGCCCTAACGTGGCACTAACGAAGCATAAATACGCTTTAAGAATGCTACGCAAAGGATATGTTTATGTATTAATGGAACAAAATGGCATTCGAAAATTATTAGGCTACGAAGTGACCTCGAAAGGAGCATTACGGCATCGATCCATTTACCATATGAAAAAATACGAAATTGAAGATTTAGCTGAAAAATGCACTGAAAAGAACCACAATATCCCCGCTATTTTTGCCAATATTGATGTATTAAATGCCACGGTATGGATAGCTTATAGCCGTCGAGCTTGGTCAAAAGATATTGAAGATTATTACCGTTCTCCAGATGCCGATTTAAGACGATTCACCAAAGTAACGATAAACGATAAAACCCGAAACGACCCTACTGCTTTAACCGACGGGCGTAGTTTTGCTTTCAACGATTTACTTGACGAGAATAAAGCGCCTTATTTACCTGAGTTTTTTTTTGACAAAAAAGATTTTAACGTACGTTTTCCTAGCGCACATGAATTTTATGATTATTCAGATAAAGATAATTTAAACGCAATTGCAAATATAGCCGCAAAATTTGAAAAGCAGTATCAATGTACAATAGGTTGCATTGTGCTAGAAGACACCTTCGGCATAGCCGAAGAGCTGAATGCTCAACGATTTCGGAACTTTGATCCTATTAATAATGCCTTTTTAGAGCACGAACGAGAAATAGAGAAAAAATTAACTGATGCCTATAACGAAAAAATAGCAGATTATACGCCATCGGATAACTGGTTAAATGCGTCTGATGAGTTACCACAGCTGTTTCCATATGCAAAAGACTATTTTCAAAGCCTTATAAATCCTAATATTGATGACAATCAAAGTGACACCGCACAGTCACAAGCAATAACAGTCCCCCTAAGACCCAATACAAATACCTCCAAATATTATCATAAATATTTTTCTACTGAGCGTGGCTATAAACGCAGGATTGTGTCTTGTATTGATGCTTATAAAAAAGGATTAAAGAACTATTGTGCGAATCAAATAGAGCAAGAAAATGAAAAAGACGGTAAATATAATGAAACACAATATGAGGATGTTTATAAACCCGTAATAAATATGAGCAATAATAGGGGTAACGAATTATATGCTTACAGCTTACGGATGCAAAAGTTAAAATCAGAAGGTTGGAAAGAAGTTGCCTTAACTAATGAGGAGAAAACAGCATTATTAAAACAAAAAAACCAATTTTATACAAAATATGACGATGTACATCGTTTTTCATTAACGAAAGAAGGTGCTGTACAATCTAAATTTGATAAAGAATGGGCAAAACTGTCTGCACAGCTGGATAAGGGTAAACTAGGCGCATTTCGCCAAGAAGAAAAACAACTATTTGACGAAATAGTTAAAGACATCCGCAAAATATCAATCGATTATTTAGTTTATGTTACTTGGCTTTTTGGCTCAAAAGATAAACCGTCTAAATATGCCCCAGCAGGACTGACCAACTATAACCAAGTTGAGTTTTGGAAACGGGAACAAGAAAACGACTACTCTAAAGACCACTTAGGCTATTTTGAAGATGTTACCGCCATATTACAAGGTAATATAACAATGGCGAAGCTACCTGAACAGTTTGGCTTATGGGACAGCCTATTACGAGACGAAAACTCCATCTATTTTCATCTATTAAAAGGTCAGGATAATAACCTGTATGAATGGTTACTAAAACAACGGATTGTTGAAATGGAGCAAAATCAAGATGCAGCAAACCACAAAACGAAAGTAACAATTCTCAATGAATTAGTGGGCAAAATTAACGATATTTTGAATTTGCCAATTGATGCGAAAAATACGACCTTATTTGTGGATCAAATGGAAGTATTAATGAATTGGATGGCTGCTGGTGTTGCTAATCCACCCAAGAATGCGAAGTTAATTAACGACATTTTAATGAAAGATCATGGCACAGAACTGCTTAAAATTTTTTCGGGTATTGAGCATAGGCGTATAAGTTTACCGGTAAAAATTAAAAACCTACCCAAAGTTTATGAAATTTTGATGGATCATTCAGATGTATCAACGGTGAGCATTGATAAAAATTCCAAGCTGTATAAGCTATCAAGAGTATCGGATGCCGATAAGCGTTGGCAATTTGAAAGCCAACTGACTAAAAAACAGCTCGAAAAAACGGTTCAAATGGAGTTTATGGTGTTGGCTGATGATATAGCCTCAATGAATAACATGATTGATGAGTTGAAAAAAGGCGGCAATTTAAAAGAACCCACCCTTGCCAAAGCCAAAAAGGTGTTAGACGCTGAAATTAAACACGCCCACCAATTTAGTGGTGAGCTAACTCTAGATAAACTTGAAATAGCAATAGAGCAGGTCGCCAAACGGCGAATTAAGTTCGATGCCACCAAAGGGATTTTGATGAATGGGATAATGATATTTTTACAAGGTCACCTATTCAGTCAAAATAGGCAAGCACTCGAGGCTGAAGGGCGTGAAATGCGGCAAGAAGTGAAAGAGGAAATTCTTAATGATATGGCAAAAACTGGTGTAATTATGTCGTTAATGTCGGCCGAAGTAATGGCCCACACGATTAAACTAGTCGGTAGTGTATTACCCAAAACCAATATCTTTACCACCATGATACCGGGTTGTGAGAAATTTATAAAAGTCACTGGGGGAGCGCTAGCGCTTATTGCGATATTAGATGGGGCGATGGATATTTATAAAGGATATCGTTATGCGAAAAATGGTGATAAGAAAGATGCTTTACTTGTTGGATTTGGAGGGGCATTATCCATGGGAGCAGGCATATTTGCGTTTATTAATTCATTAGAAATTTTTAGTGCACTTGCATTATCTGTTGCGCTTTTAGCCATAGCAATAGCTATTATTGGTGTAATTTTAGTGTATATAGGCTCAGAAGCAGATCGTTGGTCGCCCATGGAAGTATGGTTTAACCGTTGCTATTTTGGTAACCATAAACATCCAGAAAAAGGGCAACCTTACCCACTCACCGCGGTTGGCACCAGTGCCGCATTAAATGACTATTTTGCCTATCTTTCAGGTGTTTATTTAGCTTTAAATTATCAATCTTATGATATGGAGTTCTTTTTGGATGATATTCGTAATGATACTGATGAAAACGCTGCATTAATTTATGCCGGTGGGCTGCATGTGCATATTAAACTGCCCAATTTTGATGCACAAAGCCGTTATGTCTGTATGGTCTATCTAACAGATTCTGAAGAGCAATCGGCTAAGGTCAAAATTGAAAAAGGTAAAGACGATAAAAATCTGAATGTTACGGTATCACCCAATCAATGTAATCATGATTTAGTGCGCTGGGTCGAATCGAAAGATTACCCTATCGAATCAAATATAAATGATACCGTGGTAATAGACCAAAAAGTTGCTGAATTAAGGGTAAAAGCCAAAAAAGTGATTGGCATTTTGCACTATTGGCAAGGTAAAGACGCCAAATCGCCACTACGCATTGAACATATTATCAATTAAAAAAACAAAAAAAGGAGAATGTAATAATGCCATCAAAGTATCAACCGCAAGTGCCTGAATGGCTTCAAGATCTGTATAAAGGTGTATATACAAAGCAATTGCCTTTAAGTAATAATAAAAAATTACGTTATGCTAATGATGATTATTGTGAACTGTCAAGATGCCCAAAAGGAATGAGAGGTTATCTTCGATGGTTTATAGTAATTATTATATTTTTTACATGTTTGCTTTTTATTTGTTCGGCTTTTTTTGCTATTTATGCCATCATCTATGTCGATGAAATAAGGTTATTAGCTATTTTTTTAGAATGTATATTTATACTAATTAGTTATTTTTTCATACAAATATTTTTATGTGGTTTATTTGCCCCCGAAGATTGTCCCATTCGTTTAAACAGGAAAACAAGAAAAGTTTATATTTACGAAAATATTATAATGCATTTGGGAGCTTGGAGAGCTTTAAAATACTCACCCTTTAAAATAAAAGAAGTCATTGTTAAGGAATTTGATTGGATGGATATCCAAGGGGTAATGAGCTCAATTTTGGCCAGTGTTGGTACGGTCAGAACTTACCGTATTGAATGTGTGGTATGTAAACCTAATACTACTAATGTAATTGACCACTTTATTTTATGTACAGATAGCAGTTTAAGTTATGACGAATGGATGTGGATAAATAGCTATATGGCGTTTTCGGATAATAATTTGGATAGGGAGTTGATGCCAGAAGAAGAGTTCACATGGCCAATCAAAGTCAACTGGCCAGAAGAAATCGACAAAAAATCCAAAGCCAGCTCGCTTGAAGAGTATCAGAAAATAGATGCCGAGTATAAAAAAATTAAGGAATAAATAATCTCCAAAGTACCGTGGCGATAGACCAAAAAGTTGCCGAATTAAGGGTAAAAGCCAAAAAAGTGATTGGCATATTACATTACTGGCAAGGTAAAGACGCCAAATCACCACTGCGTGTGGAACACATTATCAATTAAAAAAACAAAAAAGGGAGAACGTAATAATGCCATCCAAATATCAACCGCAAGTTTCCGCATGGCGCGAGGATTTGCATAAATGGGTATATACAACAAAATTACATTTAAGTAATAATAAAAAATTACGTTATGCTAATGATGATTATTGTGAGTTTTCTCGTCATATAACAGGAATGGGATATTTTGTTAGAATTATTTTTATTTTAGCTCTCTTTGTAATTAACTTGATGTGTATTGCTTTTGTATTTATTACAAGTTTGGTTATTATTTATTTTCAAGATTTAAGAATTCTAGCTATTTTTATTGAATTTCTAATGATATTCCTTCTTTATATTTCCTTTCAAATGTTTTTGCATTATTTATATGCTCCTGAAGATTGCCCAATCCGTTTTAATCGTAAAACAGGTAAAGTTTATATTTATGATCATTTTATTTTATATTTTGGGTCGTGGGCAACTTTCACTCGCTCACCTTTAAAAGTAAAAGAAATTACGGTTAAAGAGTTTAATTGGGCAGATATTCAAGGTTGTATGACCTCAGTATCAGTTCCTCTTGCTAGTGGCGGAATGGTTAGAAGCTATCGTCTAGAATGTGTGGTATGTGAGCCTAATACCACTAAAGTGATTGACCACTTTCTGTTGACTGCTGGTAGCCCAAGCTATGACGAATGGATGTGGATAAATAACTATATGGCCTTTTCGGATAATAATTTGGATGGGGAATTGATGCCAGAAGATGAGTTTACATGGCCCATCAAAGTCAACTGGCCAGAAGAAATCGACAAAAAATCCAAAGCGAGCTCACTTGAAGAGTATCAAAAAATAGATGCCGAGTATAAAAAGTTAGGAAATAAATAATGCCATCCAAATACCAACCGCAAGTTTCCGCATGGCGCGAGGATTTGCATAAAGGAATATATACAACACAATTACATTTAAGCAATAATAAAAAACTACGTTATGCGAATGATGATTATTGTGAGTTTTCAAGACGCCCAAACGGAATCGGTGTAATTCTCCGTTCCTTTCTAATTTTTATATCGTTTTTTTCGCTACTACTTACAATATTTGGAGTATTTGTAAGTTTTTCTAGTATTAATATCATGCAGTTAAGGGGGATAGATATTTTATTTATTTTTTTGGGAATTATTTTTATTTTTATTAGCTTTGTTGTACTTCAAATTTTTCTAACAACTTTATTCATGCCAGAAGATTGCCCAATACGCTTAAATCGTAAAACAGGGAAAATTTATCTTTATGAACATTTCATCTTATATCTAGGATCATGGGCTACTTTTACTCGTTCACCCTTTAGAGCTAAAGAGATAACGGTTAAAGAGTTTAATTGGGCAGATATTCAAGGTTGTATGACCTCAGTATCAGTTCCTCTTGCTAGTGGCGGAATGGTTAGAAGCTATCGTCTAGAATGTGTGGTATGCGAGCCTAATACCACTAAAGTGATTGACCACTTTCTACTAGCAGCCTATAGCAGTTTAAACTATTACGAATGGATGTGGATAAATAGCTATATGGCGTTTTCGGATAATAATTTGGATAGGGAGTTGATGCCAGAAGATGAGTTTACATGGCCAATCAAAGTCAACTGGCCAGAAGAAATCGACAAAAAATCCAAAGCTAGCTCGCTTGAAGAGTATCAACAAATAGATGCCGAATATAAAAAGTTAGGGAATAAATAATGCCATCAAAGTACCAACCGCAAGTTTCCGCATGGCGCGAGGATTTGCATAAAGGAATATATACAACAAAATCACATTTAAGTAATAATAAAAAATTACGTTATGCTAATGATGATTATTGTGAATTTTCTCGGCGTTCAATGGGTTTAGGATATTTTTCTCGTTGGATAACTATTATTTGTTTATCAATACTTATTTTACTATCAGTTTTTGTATTATATATCGTAATTCCGCATATTCCTGTTAGCACGCATAAAGCTTTGGTTATACCTAGCTGCGTTTTAGTATTATTTATGTTTTACCTTCTTACTCAATTTTTTTTCTATTTGTCATATGCTCCTGAAGATTGCCCAATACGTTTTAATCGTAAAACAGGTAAAGTTTATATTTATGACCATTTTATTTTATATTTTGGGTCGTGGGCAACTTTCACTCTCTCACCTTTAAAAGTAAAAGAAATAACGGTTAAGGAGTTTAATTGGGCAGATATTCAAGGGTGTATGACCTCAGTATCAGTTCCTCTTGCTAGTGGCGGAATGGTTAGAAGTTATCGCCTAGAGTGTGTGGTATGTGAACCTAATACTACTAAAGTGATAGACCACTTTCTGTTGGCGGCCGGTAGCAGTTTAGGTTATGAATGGATGTGGATAAATAGCTATATGGCTTTTTCTGATAATAATTTGGATGCCGAATTTATGCCAGAAGAAGAATTCACATGGCCAATCAAAGTCAATTGGCCAGAAGAAATTGACAAAAAATCCAAAGCGAGCTCACTTGAAGAGTATCAAAAAATAGATGCCGAGTATAAAAAAATTAAGGAATAAATAATGTTCAAAGTACCGTGGCGATAGACCAAAAAGTTGCTGAATTAAGGGTAAAAGCCAAAAAAGTGATTGGCATATCACATTACTGGCAAGGTAAAGACGCCAAATCGCCACTACGCATTGAACATATTATCAATTAAAAAGGAGAACGAATAATGCCATCCAAATATCAACCGCAAGTTTCCGCATGGCGCGAGGATTTGCATAAAGGAATATATACAACGCAATTACATTTAAGCAATAATAAAAAACTACGTTATGCGAATGATGATTATTGTGAGCTTTCTCGGCGCTTCACAGGGATGGGAAGCTTATTAATTAGATTGATTGTTATTATTCTTTTCTTTATATGTGTATTGATAGCAAATTCTGGATTAGTTGCTGTACTTTTTGCTATATTTTATTTTGATACCTATAAAGCACTATTTATTTTTTTATTTTTTGTGTTTTTAATGTGCAGTCAAATATTTATTCAATTTTTTCTTACTTTTTTATTCTGTCCTGAAGATTGTCCTGTTCGCTTTAACCGTAAAACAGGTAAGGTTTATATTTATGACCATTTTCTGTTATATTGTGGTTCATGGGCTACCTTTACTCGCTCGCCCTTTAGAGCCAAAGAGATCAGTGTTAAAGAGTTTAATTGGGCAGATATCCAAGGATGTATGACCTCAGTATCAGTTCCTATTGCTAGTGGCGGAATGGTTAGAAGCTATCGTCTAGAATGTGTGGTATGCGAGCCTAATACCACTAAAGTGATTGACCACTTTCTGTTGGCGGGCAGTACCAGTTTAGGTTATAACGAATGGATGTGGATAAATAGCTATATGGCATTTTCTGATAATAATTTGGATGCCGAATTTATGCCAGAAGAAGACTTTACTTGGCCAATCAAAGTCAACTGGCCAGAAGAAATCGACAAAAAATCCAAAGCCAGCTCGCTTGAAGAATATCAACAAATAGATGCCGAATATAAAAAGTTAGGGAATAAATAATGCCATCAAAGTACCAACCGCAAGTTTCCGCATGGCGCGAGGATTTGCATAAAGGAATATATACAACAAAATCACATTTAAGTAATAATAAAAAATTACGTTATGCTAATGATGATTATTGTGAATTTTCTAGGCGTTTAAGTGGGATGAGTCCTTTGCTTCGTATACTTATGATAACTATTGCTTCTGCAACTGTTTTATTATCATTAGTAGTCTTGTACTTTGTTATACCAATTATTTTTTTTGAAAAAAGTAAAACTAGATTTATATTTATACCATGTTGTCTATTAGTATTTTTTGGTATGTATATCTTTTTTCTAATGGCTTCGAATATTTTTTTTGCTCCTGAAGATTGCCCAATACGTTTTAATCGTAAAATAGGTAAGGTTTATATTTATGACCATTTCCTATTATATTTTGGAGCATGGTCGACCTTTATTCGCTCGCCCTTTAGAGCTAAAGAGATAACGGTTAAAGAGTTTAATTGGACAGATATTCAAGGGTGTATGACCTCAGTATCAGCGCCTCTTGCTAGTGGCGGAATGGTTAGAAGCTATCGTCTAGAATGTGTAGTATGCGAGCCTAATACCACTAAAGTGATTGACCACTTTCTACTAGCAGCCTATAGCAGTTTAAACTATTACGAATGGATGTGGATAAATAGCTATATGGCGTTTTCGGATAATAATTTGGATGGAGAATTGATGCCAGAAGATGAGTTTACATGGCCCATCAAAGTTAACTGGCCAGAAGAAATCGACAAAAAATCCAAAGCGAGCTCGCTTGAAGAGTATCAGAAAATAGATGCCGAGTATAAAAAAATTAAGGAATAAATAATCTCCAAAGTACCGTGGCGATAGACCAAAAAGTTGCTGAATTAAGGGTAAAAGCCAAAAAAGTGATTGGCATATTACATTACTGGCAAGGTAAAGACGCCAAATCGCCACTACGCATTGAACATATTATCAATTAAAAAGGAGAACGAATAATGCCATCCAAATATCAACCGCAAGTTTCCGCATGGCGCGAGGATTTATATAAAGGGGTTTATACAACGCAATTGCCTTTAACTAATAATAAAAAATTACGTTATGCTAATGATGATTACTGTGAATTTTCTCGGCGAACAATAGGATGGGAGTGGGTTCCACGTTGGGTTACTATTATTTGTTTAATAATGCTTATTTTATTGTCGTTTTTCGTAGTATATATTACATCTTATGTTATTATTTTTGAAACTGAAGGGAAACTTATATTTATACCTTTTTGGTTATTGTGTCTTTATCTAATATATTTATTCTTACAGCTTGTTTTCTATCTATTATATGCTCCTGAGGATTGCCCAATCCGTTTTAATCGTAAAACAGGTAAAGTTTATATTTATGACCATTTTCTTTTATATTTTGGTTCGTTAGAAACATTTACTCGCTCACCATTTAGAGTGAAAGAGATAACGATGAAAGAGTTTGATTGGGCAGATATTCAAGGAGTCATGACGTCAGTATCGGCACCGATTTCTGGTGGTGGTATGGTTAGAACTTACCGCATAGAGTGTGTGGTATGTGAGCCCAATACCACTAATGTAATTGACCACTTTACTTTTTGTATAGATAGTAGTTTAAGTTACGATGAGTGGATGTGGGTAAATAGTTTTATGGCATTTTCGGATAAAAACCTAGATACCGAACAGATGCCAGATGAATATGAGTGGTCGGTAAAAATCAATTGGTCCGAAGAACTCGACAAAAAATCCAAAGCCAGCTCGCTTGAAGAGTATCAGAAAATAGATGCACAATATCAAAAGGTGGAAATTAATAATATAAAAAATAAAGGAAATAAAACATGAGTAAATTACGTGGAGTTATTCGGCTAGGTGATTTGACAAATCATGGTGGAAAAGTAATTACCGCTTCATCGACAATGACAGTTTTTGGCAAACCTGTTGCTCGAGTGGGGGATTTAGTCAGTTGTCCAATAAAAGGCCATGGAATTAATCCTATTATTGAGGGTGAATCAACTTTTACCATTCAAGGTAAGCAAGTTGCTTTAGATGGTCATAAAAGCATTTGCGGTTGTTCTTTAATCTCATCATTATCCGAGGTAGGAAAAAGCTAATGTCTATCGATTTAACATCACTGCCAGCCCCGTTGTCTGATGCTAAAAAAATGAATTTTTGGTTCTGGGGTGTTTTGCTTATCGTGTTCATTCTGCTTGGTTGTATTATTACTGTTACACTCAGCTTTTTTTATGACATATCAGATATCCTCTTTATTTCAGGCCTGTTTGCTTTCCCTGTTGTTTCTTGGCTGTTTATATTTTTATATGGTGTTTATCTCTATGGTAATCGTCTAGCTTATATTGAACAGTGGAATTTATGCATAGAAAAGCGTAAACAAAAATTGATTAATTATGGACAAAGAGGGTTATATGTTTTAGGGTTTTCACTTATTAGTGAACAAGGTGATGCAGGAAATGCCGCCGCTATTGTTAATAATGATTTTCTTATTACAAGTAAATTACACCGCAATAGTGGCATTGTTATTCCCCATACGACTTTATCTGTGATTGATGGTATGAAATCTGAAAGCTTTGATGAGCGTTTAAAGGCCATTTTTAGTCGTTTTGAAAAAGAATACAAAGCTAAATTTGCAACTGCGTTAACACAATCAAATTTGCATGTTAGGTTATTTATTGATGCTGAAATTTCAAACGATAAAATAAAGGCATTATGGATGGAAACATTGGGAAAAAGAATTTGTCATCCTGCTAGCTTTGAAATTGAAGAGCCCAGCCATTCATCCACATTTATAGAAACATGGTTAGACGATAGTGCTCATGATGATGAGTTGCTTTTGGTGATTAATACACATCTGTTTTCTGCTCCAATTAAAGACGAAGGTGAGTTTGCGTCAATGCTAGTTCTAGCAGGGGAAAACGTAAATAGAGCGCCATTTTTTCCTACTGTTAATTCGCCATTAATAAAAGTTTATCGTAGTGAACAAAAAACGGAATTCACGCAAACTATTGAACATGCTTTATTGTGGGGTAGTGCCAATGATAACCAGTATGGCGGGGTTTGGTATAGCGGTATTTCGCCAGATTTTAAAAATAAAATTATGCACCACTTTAATCAAATTCAGTTTGAAGCAAAAAATTATTTTAATATCGATAATTCAATTGGTTATGCTGGTTATTGTTCGTATTGGTTGGCATTAGTATTAGCCATTGAAAATGTATCTATGAAAAAAGATAAACAATTGATCATGGTAGGTAAAACACCACTTACCGCTTCGGTTGTGTCATATTTGCAAGAAAATAACACTGATTAAGCGTTAAGGTAATATATATAGCCATGTCAAATTTTTGATTTTTATTTGTATTTTTACCGTGATAACGTTAAGGCATCTTATAGAATATGATATCCTTTAATCCTCCCGACTTATTTGGCAGAATTTGAACAGCATTATAAAGGGATGTATTACTTATTAAATGAGACATTTAATAAAATATCGCACTGAAAATTAAAACTAAAGATTGAGTCTTACTCAAAAATCGGACAAATGCTGCTATGGTATAGTTAAAAATTATAAAATAAACGACTATGATGAAAAAATTTGTCGTCAAGTTTAAACAACAATTGATTAATCATTTAATTACCTATTTATTTTTATATCACTCAGTAGACATTAGTTAGTATGCTTTAGTTGAATTGCATTTTATTTATATATTAAAAACTGATTATTTTAAATTATTTGCATTAATTTAAAATAATCAGTTAACTTTTTGCTTTTATACTGTTTGGTATATACTGATGTACTGTTTTATCTATATTTATTTTTTATGCTAAAGCGAAGTATTAATCTTTTTATAGCACTGTTTGCTATCGCAATTATTGCCATGGAAACTTATATTTATTGGCATACAAAGTTTCGTCCTTGGCAACCAGAATCTTCCATAGGTCGATTAATTTATTATTATAGCTTTTTTACGGTGTTATCAAATTTGATGCTGGCATTAAGTTGTTTGTGGCTATCTGTTAACCCCAATTGTAATCGATATAGTTTTAAAGTTATTCGCTTAAATGGTTTGGCTGGTGTGATTATAACGGCTATTGTGTATAATTTAGTGTTAAGAGGTATCCATACCCCGCCTAATGTATTAATGAAAATCACTAACGAAAGTTTACATGCTGTTATACCTGCTTTGGGTTTATTAAGTTGGCTGATTTGGGGGCCATTTAGACGCATCAACGTTCATGTCATTATAGGATCAATATTATCAATGCTATCTTACGGCATTTATATTTTTGTCCGAGGTTATTATACTAATCAATATCCATACCCTTTTATTAATGTTGTACGAATCGGTTATCCCAAAGCTTTGTATGCTTCAAGTATTGTTTTTTTATTATTTTTGGGGTTAGTTTTTTTATTATGGGCGGTTGAACGCTTAAGGAAGCGAAAATGAAACTGTATATTTATGAGCATTGCCCTTTTTGTGTTAGGGCTAGAATGGTTTTTGGTCTAAAAAATATACCGGTTGAAAAACAGGTATTATTGAGTGATGATTATCAATCGCCAGAGCGTATGATTGGTGAAAAAATGGTGCCTATTTTACAAAAAGATGATGGTAGCTATATGCCTGAAAGTTTAGACATTGTTGATTATGTTGATAACAATTATGGCGATAAACCCATTTTAACAGGTCCTAGATCGCCAGATATCACAGATTTAATAAAACAGTTGCAACAATATGATTATAAGTTAGTGTGTCCACGTTATATAAAACTAGGTTTAGCTGAGTTTGCGACACAAAGTGCTATCGATTCTTTTGTTAATAGTAAATCAAAAAAAATGGGATCGTTTGATGAATGTTTGATGCAAACGGATTCATTAGTGTCTGCCGTATCTGCTATATTAAATAAACTTGAGTTATTGATTGTGTCACCAGATGCATGTAATGGACAATTATCTTTAGATGATATCTGTTTGTTTCCAGTTTTACGGAATTTGACGTGTGTTAAAAGCTTAACTTTTTCATCTAAAATTAAGGATTACCTACAATCAATGGCTAAATTTAGTAAAGTTGATCTATTTTTTGATAAAGCTATTTAATGATTAAAAATGCGGATCTTGCTATTTTTGTTTGATATTAAATCATGGTTCTAAAACGAGGTATTAAAAAGAACAGGAAAAATAGGAATAAACCTGTTCTTTTTTGTTTTAGCAATTAATTACCTAATTTAACATCAATCACTTCAATATTATCTTTACCACCATAGATATCGTACCAAGGTGTTGCATATTGTTTTAATATCTTATTGAGATGCTCAACATTTTCACGACCAGTTTGATCTAACCAAAGTTTTAAACCTTCTTTGCCTCCATTAGCATAGGCCGCAACACCTTCAAACCATGTTGCTCTACCTCCAAGGATGCCGCTATATTTAGCGCCATTTTCACCAGCAAAAATAAGTTCTTGGTGGAAGGTCTTTGTTGGTACGCCAGCACTTAAATAGATAAAGGGGCGGGTTGCTACTTCACTTGCTTGTTTAAAATAGTCAGCAGCTTGTTTTTGTGTGTAAACAACTACATTGTTGTCGTTAAAGCCTTCTACATTCTTAAACAATACGGGAACTTCGACTTTTAAAATATCAATATAATACTGCTCTTTAGTGAACTCTTTTATTGTATTGATGACTTTTTGAGGTTTGATTTTTGCAAATTCAGGACTTTTATCATCGGTTATCACGTTGTCATATACAATCGGTTCAACAAATACAGGAATATCAGCAGCTCTAGCTTCATTGCCTAAACGTTCTAAAAAAGCATGTTTTTTGTCTAAAATATCTTGAGGATCATCTGGATTATAATAAACCAATACTTTTGCAGCATCGGCACCTTTTTTTATTAGGCGTTGTAATGAATCCTCAGGCAAAATATCGGGTAATCGTCCTGGAGTACTAGCATCATATCCTGTTTTTTCGTATGACATGATTAATCCAGCATTGCTATTTTTAGCCGCCATGCCTTTAAAACCATATTCTTCATCTAACAAAATTGCACTAACATATTTAGTTAATTCTTGAGAGACAAGTTCTTTAAATTCATACACCATATCGATATGATAACGATCTTTCCCCACAGCAGATTCCATCATTTTAACCATTGAACCGCGTTGATCAATCGCTAATGCTGCAATAATGCCATCTTGGTTTGATAACTGCTGCATACGTGTAAATTTACCACGAGAAATACATTTTTTAGCCATTTTATAGCTCTCCGTTTAGTAAGATGTATTATTGTAGTTCTTTTATTTGGTTGTTTATTAATCATTTGTGCTAGTTTTAAAGATATGCTTAATTTTAATAAATTCAATTGTTATATAGTGGCATTATGATTGAGTTAAATTATTACTTAATTTGTTATCTTCTTTTAAAAGATTAAGTGTTAGAGTATAGTAGTTAAAAATATTAAACTGTTTGTAAACAATAATTTACAAGGATGAACATGCCAAAAGTACTCCATACACCGACAAGAACTCTAAATGCTCAGGATTATAAAACGTTGTCGCTTTCTGCATTAGGTGGAGCATTAGAATTTTATGATTTTATTATTTTTGTCTTTTTTTCTATAACCATTAGTCACCTTTTTTTCCCGAATGATATGCCTGATTGGCTGAGCCAAGTACAGACCTTTGGTATTTTTGCTGCTGGATATTTAATACGCCCATTGGGTGGAATTGTTATGGCGCACTTTGGCGATCGATTTGGTCGCAAAAGGATGTTTACGTTAAGTATACTGCTTATGGCATTACCAACACTATTTATAGGTTGTTTACCTACGTATATTAATATTGGTATTTTTGCACCTTTATTGTTACTGCTTATGCGATTATGTCAAGGCCTAGCTGTAGGAGGAGAAGTTCCTGGCGCTTGGACTTTTGTATCTGAGCATGTACCGAAAAATAAAATTGGATTGGCATGTGGAATATTAACAAGTGGATTAAGCCTAGGTATTTTGCTCGGTTCGCTAGTTTCAACGGCCATGAATAAGTGCTTATCTTCGGAACAACTTATTGATTGGGGATGGCGCATACCATTTATAGTTGGCGGTGTTTTTGGATTGATAGCAATGTATTTACGTCGTTGGTTAAAAGAAACACCAATTTTTCTGGAAATGCAAAATCGTAAACAACAAGAATTAGCTAAAAAAATACCAGTGCTCACTGTATTAACGGGGTATTTGCCTCAAACTATTTTATCCATGCTACTCACTTGGGTGTTGTCTGCTGGTATTATGGTTATTATGCTAATGACACCAATTTTATTACAAAAGCAATTTGGTTATTCAGCGATTGATGCGTTGCAAGGAAATATATTAGCCATCATTGGACTAATTATAAGTTGTACATTTTATGGAATGATGATGGATAAATTTGCTATGGGGAAAGTGATGTTAATAGGTTGTGTTATTGCAACTATTGTTATTGCTATTTTTTATCTTTCATTAGATAACCCACATCTTTTATTTATTACTTATTCTTTAGCAGGTTTTAGTGTTGGTATTGTAGGCTCTTTTGCTTATTTTATGGTGAGAGTGTTTCCTACCCAGATTCGTTACAGTGGTGTATCATTTTCATTTAATATGGCTTACGCTATTGCGGGCGGATTAACACCTCTGTTGATCTCCTTTTTGAGTGATTTTGTTAGCAAAATGGCGCCAGCTATTTATGTTATTGGATTATTTGGATTTGGTGCATTGGTTGGATTATATTTATTTATAAAGGATAACAGTCAAAAGTATATAGCTAAAGATATTGCATAACAAATTACAACCATAGACTTTAAAGAATTTTCCGACTGTTAATTTCTACTCAATAAGAGTTTTATTAATACAACTAGTTAATCATATTAATGATTCACCAATGCGATAATTTATCAAGAAATTATATTGGTTTTGTTATCTTGTTATACGATGTGGTTAAAAATATAAAGGAGGCTTATGGTTAATACAAAAAGTCAATAGCCTCTAACTATTATTTATATGATATGCTAAATGGAAAGTATAAGAATTTATTTTTGTTTTCCATTTAACTTACTTACCTTATATTCCAGCTTTTCAGGTTTATTCATCCAAACAATAGCTCCCTCGTTTTGTTAAAAAGTTTCAGGAAAGACTACGTTTTAGTATAGTTCATTAAGTAATCAATGCTATTTAATAAAATTGTGAAATAACTCAAATTTTTTAAGTGGGATTAGGTTAAAATAAAACCAATGATATTTTAATTTTAAAATTTCCTAGGAGAAAAAATGAAAGCAGCAGTTATTAAGCAAGAGTGCGATGGTCAAGTCGAAATCAAAGATATTCCTATTCGTTCTTTAAAAGCAGGAGAGGCCTTAGTTGATGTTGAGTATTGTGGCCTTTGTCATACTGATCTTCATGTTGCAGCTGGCGATTTTGGTAAAAAACCAGGTCGTGTTATTGGACATGAAGGTGTAGGGATTGTGATTAAAGTTGCCCCAGATGTAAGAAGCTTAAAAGTTGGTGATCGGGTTAGTATTGCTTGGTTCCATGCTGGTTGTGGTACTTGTGAATATTGTATCTCTGGGCAAGAAACGTTTTGTCGTAATGCATTAAACTCAGGATATACTGTTGATGGAGGCATGGCAGAGCAGTGCATTGTTAAAGCTGATTATGCGGTTAAAGTGCCAGAAGGGCTCGATCCTGCACAAGCAACAAGTGTAACTTGTGCTGGTGTGACTACCTATAAAGGTATTAAAGTGGCTGCTACTAAACCAGGACAATGGCTTGCAGTATTTGGGATTGGCGGTTTGGGAACACTTGCTGTCGAATATGGTAAAAAAGTGTTTAATAATAAAGTGGTTGCTATTAGTAACAGCGATAGCCAATTAGAATTATGTAAAACACTAGGTGCTGATTTGGTCGTTAATCCTAAAAAAGTTGAGGATGTGGGCGTTTATATTAAAGAACACACTGGAGGAGGAGTGCACGGTGCTGTTGTAACTTCTGTGACTAAAACAGCATTCAATCAGGCCATCAATTCAGTGCGACCTTTAGGGCGTGTGGTCGCCTTAGGTTTGCCTTCAGAAAATATGGATTTAAGTATTCCTAAAACCGTGTTAGATGGTATTCAAGTTTTAGGTTCATTGGTTGGAACTCGTGAAGATTTAGCAGAAGCATTTCAGTTTAGTGCAGAAGGAAAGGTCGTGCCGATAGTTGAAAAAAGACCTTTGGAAGATATCAATGATATGATCGACGAAATGAAAGCAGGTAAAATTCGAGGTCGTATGGTTGTTGATATGAAAATGCAGAAGTCTAAATAAATTAACCTTATTTGTAATTCAAAAAGCTGGCTATATGCTGGCTTTTTTATAAATCAAAAAATTATTTATTTGATTTATATAAGTTTTTATGTAGATAATGTTAATCTTTTCTTGTGTTTTATAAATAAATCCCTATCATAATCAGATTTTGCTAATTAATTTTATATGTTTCAAGAGGAACTTCATGGCAGATCATAATTTAGAGAATAATTTGCGCAAGGATCTTGGTTTAGTTTCTGCATTATCACTAGTCGTTGGAATGGTTTTAGGTGCAGGAGCTTTTATGAAACCTCCTGCTGTGTTAGAAGTTGCTGGTGATTATAATTTTGCGTTGCTAGCTTGGGTAATAGGTGGTGTATTTTCTATTTGTGGTGGTTTAACTCTTTGTGAACTAGGAGTCATGTTTCCTCGAACTGGTGGAATGTTAGTATATTTAGAAAAAATCTATGGTGCGAAAGTTTCTCACCTTTATGGTTGGATGATAACTGTCTTATTTGCGCCTTCACTTATTGGAGCACTAGTCGGATATTTTAGCTCAGTATTTTGCTTATTATTTCATATCAATGATGCTTATCGAATGGCTGTGAGTGCTGGCGTTTTAGTGTTTATTGCAACAATCAATGCAGTAGGTGTTAAAAAAGCAGGTTATTTGCAAACTATTGCCACTATATGCAAACTTATTCCAATACTATTATTAGCTATATTTGGATTATGGAAAGGTAGTGGACAAGTGGTATTGTTCAGTGCTAGTGGGCAAGGGATTGAAAGCTATGCGCCTTTCGCTGTCGCTATTTTAGCTACGTTATTTGCGTATGACGGTTGGGCGCAGGTCGCATCGGTAGCTGGTGAAATTCGTAATCCGTCGAAAGTTTTACCCCGAGCCATAATTTTAGGCATAATCTTCCTTGTTATAGTTTATGCCTGTATTAATATTGCATTATTCAAAATTTTTCCTGTTAAAGAAATGGTATCACTAGGACATGATACTTCAGCGGTTGCTTCACAGCGGATGTTTGGGCATTTTGGTGGTAATTTAGTTGCAGTTGGTATTATGATTTCCATCTTAGGCGGCATTAATGGCTATATTATGACGCTATCTCGCACAATTTTTAGCATGGGAGAACGAGGGACTATCATTGGTGCACGTTATTTAAGTACTATTGATGAAGAAAGTCGCTCACCAATTAATGCGATTATCGTTTTAGTTATTTTTTCTTTCCTTTATTCAGTGTTACTCGATGCTGATCGTCTATCTGAAATATCGATGTTTTCCATATGGGTATTTTATTTATTAAATTTCATTGGTGTAATAATTGCTCGAAGAAAATACCCGAATGTGACTAGAACTTATAAAGTAATTGGTTATCCGATTATTCCTATCATCGCTATGTTAGGTGCAATATATGTTATTTACGGAATGTTAATTTATCAAACCGTAAATGGTATAGCATCAATAGTGGTCACCTTAATTGGTTTGCCTGTGTATTACTATTATCATATAAGAAATAAAAATAAAGCGCTATCACTTGGTGAAATGAAAAAATATGATACTAGCACTAAATATATGATCGTTACGGTTTCAATAAGTATCATTTTGGGATTAATTGTTTATGGTTATATCGTTAGTGGCAAATGATAAGAATAGTTAATTATTAATTTAAATTCTAAAATCAATACAATCCTGAATTAAAACATGAAGTGCAATTTTAAACACGGTGGAGTGAAGAAAGTAGAAAGGCGATTTATACTAGCACCTTCGCACCACCACAGTTTGGAGATTGCTATGTATTATAATCACCTTTCTAGGAAGGAAAGATACCAGATTTTCGTATTATTACAAGCAAAGAAGGAGACCGCCGATATAAACGGTCAATTAAACAACGTCCAAGTTATGTAGAAAGCCGGAAAACGCGAGGACATTGGGAGGGCGATACGATTATTAGCCGTAAAGACAAGCAAGCATTGGTGACATTAGTTGAACGCAAAACAGAGCTAGTATTAATTGGGCGCCTCAATCAACGTACCGCCTCCGAAACGAGAGATATGATAATAAAATTGCTAACGCCGTTTAAAAAAATGGTTAAAAGCATCACCTTTGATAATGGAACCGAATTTAATTATCATCATGCTATTGAGCATTATTTAAATACTACCGTGTACTTTGCGGAGCCTTATAAAAGCTGGCAAAGAGGCACAAATGAAAACACCAATGGCTTAATACGTCAGTTTATACCAAAGTCAGCGGCCATTTCATTAGTTGACGACAAACAGATAAAGAAAATACAATATCTATTGAACACACGCCCAAGAAAACGGCATAAGTTTAAAAGCTCTGCCGATTTTTATTCTAAGGAGTTAAGAAGAATTGCACTTCATGGTGTAATCTAGGTTTTGAGTTAATATGTAGCGTAATCAACAAATATTTAGTGATGCAAAAGATAGAAAATAAAGGCTCAAATGCTTTATTAATTTTTATTATACCTTTAAACCCCATAAAGTAATTTCAGGGAAAAACGCCTTATGAGTTTTAAAGGATTATTTTAATCATAAAGTGTAAATAGCCTTTTTTACATACTATGAATTTTTTTCATTTATAGCCTGTGTTGATGGTTCAGTGTGGCAAGCGTTATTAATTTGAATTGAAATATTATTTGGTGACAGATTATATTTACTTTTGTAGATACAGTTAGCATAGTCAACCATACCGCTAGTTAGAAATAGGTCTAAAAACCATCCAATACCTAATAAACCAGCAGTAAAAAACCAAATGAAGCCTGTAATCCATTTTCCACAGTACATGCGATGGGCTCCCCACATTCCAAGAAAAAACCATAATAAATATGCGACACCTTTACTTTTCATACTATCTCCATTTTATAATTAACTTATGTTTTTATTAATAATTAATGCTTTTTATAAATATTATTCATACCTGATGCAGTAGATAATTGATGTAACGTTAATTTTTAGTGTAACGATAATAGTAAAATCGCTAATTTTACTGTTTTCTTATTTATTCTGCAAATAGAAGAAGCATATAATATTACAACAAGTTAACTCGATTTTGTTGAAATGAATGCTAATGAGTAATAAGTATCTGTTAGATTAAATCTGAGCTACTAAAATTAAAAATAAAAACTCGAATCATTAAAAACCCGCTGTTTTAAAGCGGGTTTGTTTTTTATTTAAAGTAATTTTGATTGAAAGCAAGATAGTCGCTAAATCTCTAAGTAATCTAAGATACCTTCAGCCGCTTTGCGACCTTCGCTAATGGCAGTGACAACTAGATCAGAACCACGAACAGCATCGCCACCAGCAAAGATTTTTGGATTGGTGGTTTGGTAGCTGTTAGCTTCGGGTGCGATAATTTTGCCTTGTGGGTCAAATTCGACACCATGCTGAGCAAGCCAAGGCATGGCATGTGGTTTGAATCCAAAAGCCATAATTACTGCATCGGCAGGAAGAATAAATTCAGAACCTTCGATAATTACTGGCGAGCGTCGTCCTTTTGCATCTGGCTCGCCGAGTTCTGTCCTTACCATTTTTATGCCTGTTACTTGTCCTGTACTGTTAATTTCAATGCTGAGAGGTTGTACGTTAAATTGGAACTGTGCGCCTTCTTCTTTGGCGTTTTTGACTTCTCGTTTTGAGCCCGGCATGTTGGCTTCGTCTCGGCGATAAGCACAAGTAACTTCAGTTGCACCTTGACGAATAGATGTTCGTACACAGTCCATTGCAGTATCACCACCACCTAATACCACAACACGTTTGTTTTTCATGTCAATGTAAGGAGTATCTTGGGTTTGCGCATGTTTCATTATGTGTTTAGTGTTGGCAATTAAAAATGGTAAGGCATCATAAACGCCGTTGGCATCTTCGTTTTGAAGACCCGCTCGCATTGATTGATAAGTTCCAGCTCCCACAAAAACTGCATCAAATTCGTTGATTAAATCGGTTAATTGTACCGTTTTACCGACCTCAGTATTTAGACGGAACTCAATGCCCATTTCAGTAAAAATATGTCTTCGGTTGATTAATACTTCTTTATCAAGTTTAAACGCCGGGATGCCAAAGGTGAGTAGTCCACCAATTTCAGGGTGACGGTCAAACACAACTGGCGTTACGCCATTGCGGACTAAGACATCGGCACAAGCAAGGCCAGCAGGACCAGCACCAATAACTGCAACTTTCAATCCTGTTTTTTCGACGTTTGATAAATTAGGTTTCCAACCCATTCTAAATGCTTCATCAGTAATATAACGCTCTATATTACCTATGGTAACTGCGCCAAATTCAGCATTTAAAGTACAAGAGCCTTCGCAAAGGCGATCTTGTGGGCAAACTCGACCACAAACTTCAGGCAGGCTGTTGGTTTGATGTGAGAGTTCAACCGCTTCTAATATTTTGCCTTCATTAACCAATTTTAACCAATTGGGAATATAGTTATGCACAGGGCATTTCCATTCACAATATGGATTGCCACAAGCAAGGCAACGATCAGCCTGTGCTTGTGATTGTGGAGCAGAAAATCCTTCATAAATTTCAACAAATTCAATTTTGCGAATATTTAACGATTTTTTAGGCGGATCAACACGTTGTAAATCGATAAATTGATAAACATTTTGACTCATTTTCGTGTTCTCCTTACTGTGCTTGAATACGTAATTCTGCTGATGAGCGACTGCGGTGCCCAAGTAGTGCTGTTACATCACTCGATTTTGGTTTGACTAATACAAATTGTTTTGAATAATCATCCCAATTAGCCAAAATCTCTTCCGCGCGTGATGAATGGGTAAGTTGAGCGTGCTCCATTATTAAACCACGTAAATGTTCTTCGTGAATTGAGTAATCAGCAACATTCAATAGTTCCACTAACTCTTTATTTATGCGTTTATGGAAATCACTATCTTCATCTAAAATATAAGCAAAACCACCTGTCATACCTGCACCAAAGTTAACTCCTGTTTTGCCTAATACGCAGACAATACCGCCTGTCATATATTCACAGCCATTGTCACCAATGCCTTCAACAACACTAATTGCACCAGAATTACGTACCGCAAATCGTTCTCCAGCACGTCCAGCGGCAAAGAGTTTTCCTCCAGTTGCACCATATAAGCAGGTATTACCGGCAATGGTTGCTTCATGGCTTAAAAATGCTGAGCCTTGCGGTGGTCGAATCACAATACGACCGCCAGCCATGCCTTTACCAACATAATCATTGGCATCGCCTGTGAGTGTTAAGTCCACACCTCCAGCGTTCCAAACACCAAAACTTTGACCCGCAGTGCCGTTAAAGTTAAGCGAAATAGGATCAGCAACAAGACCTTGGTCACCATATTTTTTGGCAATATAGCCAGATAAACTAGTACCTACAGAGCGATCGGTATTTTGTATATCAAAATAGAAGCTTTGGCTTTGGCGATTATCAACAAATTGTTGTGCTTGTGTGATGATCTCTTTATTTAGCACACCTTTATCAAATGGTTTATTGTCTTCAATACAATAAACTGGTTTGCCATCAATAGGTTTTGCTGTTTCAAGCAGTCCTGATAGGTCAAGTTTTTGTTGTTTTGCCGTGATGCCATCAAGTTCTAATAACAGATCGGTGCGTCCTATCAAATCGACGATACGACTGACACCTAGCTCGGCCATAATTTCTCGCGTGTTACGCGCAATAAAGCGGAAATAGTTTATCGCCTTTTCTGGCAGGCCATGATAATGTTCGCTACGCAGTTTTTCGTCTTGCGTTGCAACACCCGTTGCACAGTTATTAAGGTGGCAAATACGCAGATATTTACAACCTAAGGCAACCATTGGCCCTGTTCCAAATCCAAAACTCTCAGCACCTAAAATAGCTGCTTTGACAATATCAGTGCCCGTTTTTAAACCACCGTCTACTTGTAAACGTATTTTGTGACGTAACCCATTGGCGACTAATGATTGCTGAGTTTCAACTAACCCTAATTCCCAAGGAGAACCAGCATATTTGACTGAAGTTAATGGGCTGGCGCCTGTTCCACCATCATAGCCAGAAATGGTAATTAAGTCGGCATAGGCTTTAGCAACTCCAGTTGCGATTGTGCCAACGCCTGGCTCTGATACTAATTTAACCGAAATCATGGCATTATGGTTAATCTGTTTTAGGTCAAATATTAATTGTGCCAAATCCTCAATCGAGTAAATGTCGTGATGAGGTGGTGGTGAAATAAGTGTGACACCCGGTACAGAAAAACGCAATTTAGCAATATATGGGGTGACTTTGTCGCCAGGTAACTGACCACCTTCCCCCGGTTTTGCTCCTTGTGCTACTTTGATTTGAATAACATCGGCACTCATTAAGTAACTTGGTGTTACACCAAAACGACCTGATGCAACTTGTTTTATGCGTGATACTTTTATGGTGTTGTAGCGAGCTGGATCTTCACCGCCTTCGCCTGAATTTGAAAAACCACCGAGCGTGTTCATTGCTTCGGCAAGGGATTCATGTGCTTCAGGGCTTAGCGCACCAATTGACATGGCTGCCGAGTCAAAGCGTTTGAACAGTGATTCTTCTGGTTCGACTTGATCAAGTGGAATAGCTGTGTTTTCAGGTGGATTGAGCTTTAATAAATCACGCAAGGTGGCAATAGGGCGGTTGTTGACGATATCGGCATAGCGTTTGTAATCTTCATAATTGCCATTATTGACTGCTTTTTGTAGTGACTGTACTACATCAGGATTATAAGCATGATATTCACCACCATGAACATATTTAAGTAACCCACCTTGTTCTAATGGTTTTCTTTTCAGCCATGCACTTTTTGATAAGTTAAATTGATCTTGTGCAAAATCATCAAAATTGGCACCATTAATACGGTTAGTAACTCCTTGGAAACAAAGTTCAACAACCTCTTTATTTAAACCAACTGCTTCAAATAGTTTTGAACAGCGGTAAGAGGCGACGGTTGAAATGCCCATTTTTGACATAATTTTATATAAGCCTTTGTTAATTCCATTACGATAATTAAGAATGGCTTCACGGTAAGATTTTTTTATTGTGCTATTATCGATCATTTGGCCTAAGATTTCGTAGGCTAAATAAGGGTAAATTGCGGTTGCACCAAAACCAAGAAGTACCGCAAATTGATGTGGATCACGGCAGCTTGCGGTTTCGACAATGATATTAGCATCGCAACGTAAGTTTTTTTCAACTAAGCGTTGCTGAACAGCTCCAACTGCCATAGGCGCAGGAATTGGTAAGCGATCAGGTGCTATATTTTTATCTGATAAAATCAATAATACCGTGCCATTGCGAACTTTTGCTTCAGCATCACCACATAATTGTTCAATGGCATCGCGCAGGCTACCATCGATTTCATAAGTGATATCTAAGGATTCTGATTTGTAATAACGTGACTCTAATGCTGTTAATTGTTTAAAATCTGAATAGACCAAAACAGGGGATTTGAACGCAACACGATGCGCCTGACCTTCTGCTTCGGCAAACACGTTCATTTCACGGCCAATACTGGTTGAAAGTGACATAACGTGTGATTCGCGTAGTGGGTCGATAGGCGGATTTGTTACCTGAGCAAATTTTTGACGAAAATAATCATAAATTGAGCGAGGCCTTGTTGATAGTACCGCAAATGGTGTGTCATCGCCCATTGAGCCGGTGGCTTCTTGACCGTTTTCACCTAGCACTCGAATACATTGGTCGAGCTCTTCAGCACTATAACCAAATTGTTTTTGATAAGTTGCTAGCAAGATATCGTCATAATATCGAGAGCCAATGTTATCATCAGGTAGGTTTTCAAAAGGGATCAGTCTTTTAACATTTTTTTCCATCCATTCTTTATATGGATGACGTTTTTGTAAATCGTTGTCTGTTTCAGACGATTGTAAAATGCGACCTTCTTCAGTGTCGATAACTAACAATTCACCTGGACCAACGCGTCCTTTAGTGACGACTTCGTCAGGTTGATAATCCCAAATACCGATTTCGGATGCACAGGTAATGAGTTTGTCTGTCGTTATTACATAACGTGCAGGACGTAATCCGTTACGGTCTAAGTTACATGCGGCATAACGACCGTCAGACATTACAATACCGGCAGGACCATCCCAAGGTTCCATATGCATTGAGTTGAAGTCGAAAAAAGCACGCAGATCTTCGTTCATGTCAGGATTATTTTGCCATGCAGGTGGAACCAATAAGCGCATAGCTCGTACAATATCCATTCCTCCTACAAGAAATAGCTCAAGCATGTTATCTAATGAACTTGAATCAGAACCTGTGACATTAACAAAAGGTGCCGCATCTTGTAAGTCCGGAATGAGTGGCGTTTTAAATTTATAGGAACGTGCTTGTGCCCATTGTCTATTACCTTCAATAGTGTTGATTTCACCATTATGAGCTAAATGCCGAAAAGGTTGCGCTAATGGCCAACGAGGTACAGTATTGGTTGAAAAACGTTGATGAAATAAACAAATTGCTGTTTCCATTCGGATGTCAGCCAAATCTAGATAGAATCGAGGTAAATCTTTAGGCATACATAAGCCTTTATAGATATTGACCTGATTTGAGAAGCTACAAACGTAAAATGTATCGTCTTGTACCCGTTTTTCAATTCGACGGCGCACCATGTATAGGCGGCGTTCTAAATCAATTTTTGTCCATCCAGCGGGTGCATTAACAAAGACTTGTTCAATTTTAGGCAATGATGATAGGGCAATTTCACCAAGCACACTTTTATCAATTGGTACCTCACGCCAACCTAAAATAGATAAGGTTTCATTGGCTAATTCTTCTTCGACAATATCACGGCTAACTTGAGCTTCTTTTTCATCTTGGCTCAAAAACAACATACCAACGGCATAATTACTTGCTAAACGCCAGCCCGCATCTTGTGCCACTAATCTAAAAAATCGATCGGGTTTTTGTAATAAAAGTCCACAGCCATCGCCAGTTTTACCGTCTGATAAAATGGCACCACGGTGTTGCATTCTGGCAAGTCCGTGAATTGCAGTACGCACCACTTTATGACTTGGTTGTCCTTCAATGTGAGCAATTAAACCAAATCCACAGTTATCTTTTTCATGATGCTGGTTATATAACATATCATTGCCTCTAATTCATCGTTTTATAATTTAAGAAGGAATAGGCTTTAATTCCATATTGCGTGTGAAGTTAATCAAAAATTAGTTTTTGGTCAAATAAATATTATTTATAAGTCAATCTTCCAAATATAGCGTTATTAATAAAGCTAATGGCGGTTTGTATTACGTTTATATCTAGTTGTATTTGATGCAAAATGAATAATTGTCTAAAATATTAGCAATTAATTATATATTAACTATAATTAGCTTAAATAATAATAGTTAGTTAGGAGTAGGAAAATCGCTATGAAATATTTTGCTTGGTGCATTTCGCTTTTAGTTGGATTGATGAGCTTAGGTCAAGAAATGCTATGGTTTAGAATCGTTAGCTTTATGTTAGGTGGTGCTCCCTATGCTTTTGCACTTGTACTGTTCTTTTTTCTATTAGGTATTGCTTTTGGTGCAAGTCGAGGTAAAGCAATTTGTACACGCTATTCGAACCTACTATTGGCCGGAGGAATGGTTTTAATTTTTGCTGGTTTTATTGATATATTAATTCCATTTATTATTCAAAGCATAAATCAACCAAATAGCTTAACTCAATGTATACGTATATGTAGTATTTTAATATTTGTCGTTGCAGCTTTAAAGGCAATATTATTTCCAATTGTGCACCATTTAGGTACGAATATTGGCAATGGAAAAGTAGGTGCTTCAGTTTCTAAAGTCTATTTTTTTAATATTATTGGCTCAACGCTTGGTAGTTTATTAATTGGCGGAGTTCTTCTTGATTATATTTCTATTTCATCAATGTTTATTTTAATAGGTATTGTTTGTATCTTATTAGGTGGCTTGATGATAATTAAAAAATCGGCAGTTTCTGTTTCTGCCTTTGCTATACTTGGTATTAGTTGCTTTTATTTTGTAGATAAACACACTGATTATATTTTCAGAGATAGCCTAGGACAAGACATATCTATCAATTCTTATATTGAAAATCGCTATGGTGTAATTCATATCGCCGATGACAATAAGAATGGACAGAAAAATATTGTAGTAGGAAATCGAATGTATGATGGCATTTTAAATATAGATCCAGATAGTGATATAAATGACTTAAATCGGCTTTATTTATTAGCGGCAATTCATCCAAATCCTAAGAAAGTGCTGGTTATTGGGGTTAGTGGTGGGGCTTGGACGCGTGCTTTATCAAGTTTTCCTACATTAGAAACGATTGACGCCATTGAAATTAATAAAGGTTACTTGGATATTATTAAACAATACCCAGTTGTTTCTCCAATACTAGATGATCATCGAATTAATATCTATATTGATGACGGTCGACGTTGGCTTAAACGAAATAGTGATAAAAAGTATGATTTAATTATTATGAATACTACTTACCATTGGCGTTCAGGAATAACCAATCTATTATCGCAAGAAATGATGAATATATTACATAATTCATTAAATCCTAATGGTATTTTGGCATTTAATAGTACTCGTTCGCTAGATACATTAAAAACGGCACAATCGGTATTTAAGTATGCTTATTGGGGTACAATGGGCTTTATTTATGCCTCGGATTCAGAGATTAACATTGATGACAATGTTGCTAAAAATCGCCTTGATAAGTTGGTTTTAGATGGCAAACCATTGTTTAATGAAGCGTCTAAACAAGTTAAAAACGGTGCTTACCAAAAAACATTAGCAACCAAACTGTTAAGTCTAGATGAAGTTGAAAAGCTTTATAACTTAGGACGAGATACGGAAATTATCACCGATAGTAATATGATAACTGAATATAAATATGGTTATTTGGACAAATAATTAAGGACGCTTTTATGTTAAGTAAGAAACAATCACTACTATTAAGCACGCTATTTTTTATTTCTGGAATGAGTGGCTTAACTTATCAAGTTGCTTGGCAACGAGCTCTTTATTCGGCTTTTGGATCTGATGCTGATTCTGTAGCAATTATTGTATCGGCATTTATGTTAGGACTTGGTTTAGGGGCTCTTGGAGGAGGAAAAATTGTTGATAAATACCCAAATAAAGCACTACAGTTTTTTTGTTTTAGTGAATTTGGAATTGGTTTATTTGGAATAATTAGTTATCAACTTATTTTATTTGTCGGTGATATCTTTATTGTTTATAATTTAATTGTTGTTGCAATTGTTAATTTCTTATTGGTGCTTATTCCAGCCCTTTTGATGGGAGCAACACTTCCAATTTTAATTACTTATATAGCACAGTTTTGGAAAAATATTGGTCAAACAACAGGACATCTTTATGCGATTAATACTTTTGGTGCGGCAATTGGTGCAATTTTGACAGGATTTATTTTATTTAACTATTTTGCTCTTAATGTTGTAACGATATTGGCTGCACTAGGAAATTTTGTTGTTGCTATATCTGCTTATCTATTTTTTAATAAAATGCGAATAAAAAAGAGCGGATAAGAAGATAGAATAATACTATTAAAGATATTAAAAATGATAAATCGGTGATAGTTGTCGCTGGTTTATCAATATATTATTAAAATCAATTAGTTAATTATTTTAATAATACAAGCTTTTTACTACTAATTAAGTTTAAATAAGTAATAAAGATTATTTTGATATATTTCCCCTCCTTTTATAAAAATTGCATAATCATACCTTTATAATTGGATGAAAAATAAAAAGAATGCTGGCTTAATAAATATTATTTATAAGTCGATCTTTTAATAAGTTATATAAACGTCATTAATAAAGCTAATAGTAGTATTTACTTTTATGATTTATTTTGTTTTTTATAAGTTAAGGTGTTGCTTTTAAATTTGGCTTTAGAAAATGGGATATAAGTTCTTTTTCTTTCTTGTTAAAAAGTTTCAGGTAACTATGTGTTTGAGTATAAAATAAGTTATTTGATTCAATAACTATGAGTGACAATTGTATACTGTTATAATTTGTTATCTTTTATTTTTGATCTATTAATAATGCAAACTAAAATTACGATTGTGGGTGCTGGCGCCGCTGGGCTTTTTTGCGCAGGTTTACTGGGGCAAAAAGGGTATGATGTTACTGTGATTGATAATGGTAAAAAGTTAGGACGCAAAATTCTAATGTCTGGTGGTGGTAAATGTAATTTTACTAATTTAATGGTTGAACCTAGTAATTATATTTCTTGTAATCCTCATTTTTGTAAATCAGCTTTGAAACAATTTACTCAGTGGGACTTTATCCAATTAGTAAATCAGTATGGTATTGCTTACCATGAAAAAGATCATGGGCAATTATTTTGTGATAATTCAGCGCAAGATATTGTTGATATGCTATTAAACGAGTGTCAAAAAGGGCATGTTCATTTTATGATGCAGACTCAGGTTGAAGATATTAGCAGTGATAAAATAGGATTTAAATTACATACTTCTCAAGGCATTATTGATAGTGATAATCTTATTATTGCTACGGGAGGCTTATCGATGCCTGCCCTTGGCATGACTTCAATTGGTTATAAAATTGCCGAAAAATTGGCTATTCCAGTGATACCAGTCAAAGCAGGATTAGTACCGTTCACGTTACATAAACCTTTACTTGATATATTATCAACCTTGTCAGGTATTGCTGTTGCTGTTGAAGTTTCTAATGAAAGAGTTAGTTTTAAGGAGAATCTATTATTTACTCATCGAGGAATTTCAGGACCAGCTATTTTGCAAATATCAAGCTATTGGCAGGCTGGAGAGTCAATTACTATTAATTTATTACCTGATTTCACATTCGAATCATCGTTTAAACCATTATTAGAGCAGAATCGTAATCAAACTATAAAAAATTGTTTAGCACAGGTTTTACCTAAAAGGCTTGTTGAGGTGTTAATACAGCTCAATTTGATAAACGATATAATAGTTAAGCAACTTAATCCCAAACAACAGCAAGACTTGTATAATGCTTTAACACATTGGCATATTACTCCAAATGGGACTGAGGGTTATCGTACTGCGGAGGTGACTCTTGGTGGTATAAGTACTGATGCGTTGTCTTCCAAAACTATGGCAGTTAAAACACACCCCAACCTCTATTTTATTGGTGAGGTTGTTGATGTGTCAGGTTGGTTAGGTGGCTATAATTTTCAATGGGCATGGAGCAGTGCATTTGCTTGTGCTCGATCGTTTAATTAATTACGCCCATTTGAATATGGTATTTTTTTACTTTGTATTGTAACGTTGTGCGTGAAATGTTTAATAGTTTTGCCGCCGTTATAATTTTGCCGTTGGCTTGATTTAATGCGTTAATGATGAGTTGTCGTTCATAGTTTTCAACTTGTTCAATTAAGTTGTTTCCATCAGTAGATGTGTTGATAGGTAAATTTTCTGGTTTATTGATATCATCTTTTTGAGAAGATGAACTATTAAGATCGAATAGATCTTCATCAAGGACAATATTCTGTAATTCACCCGGTTCGTTTTGTAATACCATACTTCTGACAATTGTATTTTCAAGCATACGGACATTACCGGGCCAAGGAGCTGATATTAATTGTTGTAGTGCATGTTCACTGATACCGCTAATTACAACATTGACGTCGTTTTTATGTTTATCAATAAAATAGCGTGCTAACACTGGAATATCTTCTGTTCTGTCGCGTAAAGCGGGGAGTTTTATTAAACCAACGTTTAAGCGAAAAAACAGATCACTTCTCATTTTTCCTGTTTTTAATAGTTCTGTAGGTGGTTCATTCATGGCAGCAACAATACGAACATCTGAATGCATTTCTTTATTACCACCTAATTGCCAGTAGGTTTTTTCTTGTAAGAATCGTAATAATTTACTTTGCATTTCAAGAGGCATAGCATTTAATTCATCAAGGAATAATGTGCCTCCGTTAGCCAGTTCTAAATAACCTTGTCGGTTTTCAGCCCCCGTAAATGCGCCTTTGACCGTACCAAATAGGGTGCTTTCAATCAGTGTGGTTGGTAGTGCACTACAGTTGAGCGAGATAAATGCTTTGTCACGGCGTTGGCTTGTTTGGTGGATTAAACGAGCAAATAGCTCTTTACCTGTTCCTGTTTCGCCAACTATTAATACTGGAACATCATTTGCTCCCAAGATGTTAGTTTGATCGATAACCTCTTGCATTGTTTTTGATACAAAAACAATTTCTGGTAATGGTTGTTCTTTATTTTGATATAACTTGCTATTGAGCTTGAATACTTGGTCTTGTAATTGCCTAACAGTAGATAAATTTCGACCTATTTCTATTGCGCCGATAATTTTTTGATTTTTATTATAAAGAGGAACTGTTGTGTGCATATAATCTACAAGTTTACCTACATGGTTATAATAGCTTTGGTAATTGTTTTGATATTCTTTCCCATGTTGTAGGGCTTGCAACATCGTGCTGTCTTCTTTTCGCATCTTGGGATAAACTTTAAGCATTGGTTTTCCTATAGCTTGTTCTATAGGGTAACCATCAAGTTCAGCACTTTCCTGATTGTAATAAACATATTTGCCTTCTTTATCAATAATCGCCATTGGTTGATGGATTAAATCAAAAAAATGTTTAAATATTTCCAATGATTGTAATAATTCAGGGTCGATTGTCATGATATTCGTGCCTTTTGAACTAGGGTGATTTGTTATATTTAGCTTTGTTTAATTTAAACGCCTGTTAATTATCATATAAAAATGACAAATTTTTGTCATAAAAATTGATTTTATACTAAATGACTAAATTTTTACTTGCGCTTTGTTTGTTAATATATTGATTATTTTTGTTTTTAAAGTTGGCATGCTGATTGCACAACAAGTGAGAAGCCATTTTACTTATTTTTTATGTAATCATTAACTGGAGGCTATATGTCCGACAAAATTATGTCAAATTATAACAAATTACGCACTGATCTTGTAACTAAAGATCGTCGTTTTAGCGCTGAAAGTGGCAAACTTTGTTTTGATGGTGTTAATTTAGAAGAGTTAGCCAAAAAATATCCAACGCCTTTTTATGTGTTTTCTGAAAAGGAGATTGATCGTAATGTGCAAGAAATTAAAGAGGCATTTAAAGCTCATCCAAAAACAAAAATTTTCTATGCATCAAAAACTTGTTCAGTAATGGGTGTTCTTAAAGCGATTAAAGATGCAGGAATTTATGCCGAAGCGAACTCAATGTTTGAAGTGCGTAAATGTTTAGATATCGGTTTCTCTGGTAGCCAAATTGTGTTTAATGGTGTTGTTAAAAAGCCAGTGGATTTAGAGTTTGCTATTCAAAATGATCTGTATATTATCAACGTAGATAGCTTATATGAGCTTGATATTATTGATGAGATTTCAAGACGTTTGAAAAAGGTAGCAAATGTTTGTGTGCGTGTTGAACCAAATGTTCCGTCAGCAACTCACGCAGAATTAGTCACTGCTTATCATGCTAAATCAGGTATCGATTTAGAACAAGCAGAAGAAACATGTCGTCGTATTTTAGAAATGCCATATGTTCATTTACGCGGTTTACATATGCACGTTGGTGATCAAGTTCCAGAATCAGAGCCTTTTGCTAAAGCTACGAAAGTTTTAGTTGATGAATCACGTCGCTTAGAAGAAGTGCTTGGTATTAAATTTGATTTAATCAACGTAGGTGGGGGGATCCCTGTTCCTTATAAATATGATGAAGAAAATGGTAATCCATTAGAAGATAATATGTATGCAGGTATTACTGCACAAGATTTTGCTGATGCTGTTATTAGTGAAGTACACAAATGGCGCACTGATGTTGAAATCTGTATTGAGCCAGGCCGTAAAGTAACAGGCTCAGCAGGTGTGCTTGTAACTGAAGTTGCCTGTGAAAAACGTAAAACCAATTATGATTTAGATGGCAATATTGAAGAGCATGTTGAGTGGAAATTTGTTGATGCTGGTTATAGTGTGCTATCTGATAGTCAACATTTTGATTGGTTCTTCTATGTTTATAATGCTTCAAAAATCAATGAAACACATGATGAATACATCAAATTGGCAGGTCCTTTATGTGATGGTGGTGACTATTTCCATGTCGGTGTTAAAGGTGAAGAATTCTTAATGCCAAAAGACACTCAAATCGGTGATATTGTTGCTTTCCTTGATGCTGGTGCTTATACCATCGAAAGCCAAACTGTTTATAACAATCGTCCTCGTACTTCTGTTGTAATGATAGATAAAGAAGGCAAGGATAGATTGATTCGCCGTGAGGACACTTACGAAGATATGGTTGGATACGACATATATTAATCATCAATATCTGGGGCATTTTATGCTCCAGATATGATAAAGTGAGGTTATTATGAGTGATTCTAAAGATTCAAGTCTACTTGGTATTAAAGACATTGTTTTTATGAATGTCATTGCAATACTAAGTTTGCGTCAAATTCCTAATGTTGCTCCTTATGGGGCGTCAGCAATGGTACTTTGGTTACTTGCTGCATTTTGTCTTTTCTTCCCATTAGCTATGGTTTGTGGAGAACTTTCAACCGGTTGGCCAAAAGATGGTGGAATTTTTGTTTGGGTAAAAGAAGCATTTGGTAAACGTATCGGTTGGATAGTTGTTGTTTGCTTTTTGTTCTCTTGCGTTCTTTTCTTCCCGTTAATGTTGCAATTTGGTTTTACTGCAATTGGGTATATGTTTAGCGCTGAGTTAGCTCAAAATCAAGTATTTATTGGTGTTGGCTCTATGGTGGTATTCTGGATTTTAACACTGATGAATATTAAAGGGATGCAATGGACTAAGATTATTAATAGTGTGAGTGCATGGCTTGGTGTGTTTATTCCAGCCGCTATTATTGTGCTATTAGCTGTTGTATGGTTATTCACAGGGCATCCTATGGCTACAAGCTATAGTCATGTTAGTGATTGGTTACCTGATTTAAGTAGTTGGGATACTATTGTTTTTCTATCTAGCATGATGTTCGCATTTGCTGGTCTTGAGGTGGCTCCGATGATTGCAGGGCGTACACGAGATCCACAACGAGACTTTCCAAAAGCAATGTTGGTTTCAGCAGTGGTTATTGTTGGTATTTATATGGTCGGAACATGGGCTATTAATACTTTATTACCAGCAGCCGATACTGATATCGTAGCGGGTGTTATGCAAGCAATGGAAGCTGCAGCTAAAGAATTGCATATGCCTTGGTTATTACCAGTAATGGCAATTTGTTTGTTTTTTGGTGCATTAGGACAAATAAACTCATGGTTAGTTGGTCCGATTTATATGCTACAAGAAGCATCAAAAGAAGATAATTTGCTTGGAGAACGCATCGGTCGTTTACATCCAGTATATAAAACACCAGCGTTTGCGTTAATTATTCAAGCTGTTATTGTTACAGTACTTTGTTTTTCAACTTTTGTGTCGCCAAGTATTGCAGCAGCATATTGGATGTTAACAGCGTTAACGACAATTTGTTACTTTATTCCGTACTTAGTGATGTTTATTGCATATTATCGTTTACGTATTACTCAACCAGATGTTGCTCGTAGTTTTAAAATTCCGGGTAAGGTGTTGCCAATTGTGTTACCAGCACTTGGTTTCTTATCTACTCTATTTGCTGTGGTATTAGTGTTTATTCCACCTGCGCAAATAGATATGGGGGGGTATGTCGAATATATTGCTAAAATTGTTGGTGGTGCAGTACTTGCCATTGGTTTAGCTGAATGGATTTATTATCGAGCCCAAAAACGTAACCGTTTGCAGTAGTAATAATATATAGAGGAGTAAAATTATGTACAAACCTATATTAGAAATTGATTTACGCAAATTAAGAAATAATGCTCGTGTTGAAAAAGATTTATTAGCTAAACACGGTATTGAGGTTATGGCTGTTAATAAAGTTTTTGATGGTTGTGTTGAAACGGCCAAAGCAGTACTTGAAGGCGGTATTGATGTGATTGCTGAATCAAGAACATACAATTTAAAGAAATTAAAAGATGCTTTAAATTGTAAAACCTGCTTATTACGGAGCCCTTGTTTAAGTGAAATTAGTGATGTTGTTAGATATGCTGATATTAGCTTAAACAGCGAAAAAGCAGTAATTCAGGCACTTTCTGATGAAGCCGTTAAACAACAAAAAGTACATCAAGTTTTATTAATGGTTGATATGGGGGATTTACGCGAAGGTATTTGGTTTGAACATATTGATGAAATCATTGATACGGTTAAACTTATTCTTTCTTTACCCGGTGTTGAGCTCTATGGGCTCGGCACCAATTTTAATTGCTATGGTACTGTACTACCTACAGTTAAAAATGGAGTAGACTTTTTAAAAATAGCGCGTAAAGTAGAGCAAGTTTGTAATATTAAAATAAAGTATTTATCGGCCGGTAATTGTACCAGTTACCACTTATTGGATAAAGGTATTTGGCCAGAAGGATTAAATCATTTGAGAATTGGTGGTTTACACGAGTTTGGTATTGAATATGTGGATATGAAATATCTTGACGAGTTTCATCATTCAAATAAACCCGTTGATAAAGCATGTAGTAATATTTATAAATTATATGCGCAAATCATTGAACTCAATAGTAAACCAACAGTTCCTGTTGGTGAATTAGGTGTAGATGCTTTTTTAAACAGCAAAACCTTTGTTGATAGCGGTACACGCAAACGAGCACTTCTTGCCTTTGGACGTCAAGATGTGCCAGCAGAAAGCTGTATACCCATCAATGATGATATTACTGTATTGGGTCAAACCAGTGATCATACCTTGGTTGATATTGAAGATGTTACTCAAACACTTCGTGTTGGCGATGTTATTGGATTTGAGCTTGATTACACTGCTTTACTAATGGCTTGTCAAACTAATGGTGTAGAAAAACGGTTTATTTATTAATTTGTGTTAACTGCTGGGTAACCAGCAGTTTTTATTAATTACTAGGCGGTTTATATGACAACATCTGAATCACAAGAAAACCCTTATCCCAGTAGTAATTTAAAGAAAAACCTAAAAAATCGTCATTTATTGATGATTTCATTAGGTGGATCAATTGGTACTGGATTATTTATTGGTATTGCAGCTCCACTTAGCACAGTTGGTCCATTAGGAACAATTATTGCTTATTTAATGGCAGGAAGCATAATGCTTTCAACAATGTTATGTTTAGGTGAACTTTCTTGTGCATTTCCTCATGCAGGTTCATTTCAACACTATGCGTTGATGTTTATACCCAATCCGATTTGGAGTTATACCATCGGTTGGTTGTATTGGCTTAGTTGGGTACTATCTATGGCGGCAGATTTAACCGCTGCTTCAATGATTGCTCACCAAACCTTCCCTTCGATTCCTATTTATCTTTTTAGTCTATTAATTCTAATTGTTCTTACTTCAGTGCATTTAACCTCTGTTCGTGCATTTGGAGAAAGTGAGTATTGGTTTTCAACTATTAAGGTTCTTGCGATTATTGCATTTATTGGGGTGGGGATTTATTTACTTAATCACCAATATAGCGAAACGCATATCTTACCAACATTTAAAACCGAAAAAGGGTGGTTTCCTAATGGTTTTTTAGCCATATTGGTTTGTATGACTATCGTGACCTATTCCTTTCAAGGCGTCGAATTAATTGGTAGTGCAGCTGGTGAGGCGCAATCTCCACAGTCTGTGTTACCCAAAATTATTACTGGTGTTGCTTTTCGCATTATTCTATTTTATGTTCTGGCTATTGCTGTTTTAGCCCTTGTTTATCCATATGGAACGGTTCATTCTGAAATTAGCCCATTTGTGTGGGTATTTAATAAAGCAGGAATTTCAATAGCTTCGTATTTAATGCTTTTTGTTATTTTTTGTGCGGCAATATCGGCGGCTAATTCTGCAATTTATGCCAGTTCAAGAATGCTGTGGTCTATGGCACAAGATAAACTCGCACCTCAATATTTTTCAGACGTAAATAAGCGTGGAGTGCCCACAAAAGGTATTTTATTTATTGCTATTATTGCGCTAGTTTCACTATTTTCTAAATATATTGCCGCTGAAAAATTGTATATTTATTTAGTAGCGGGAACAGGGCAAGTGGGATGTTTTGCATGGATTATTATTGCTTGGTGTCAATATCAGTTCCGTAAGGGAGTAAATAACGGTAAATTTCCCAAAGAGATGGTAAAGTTCAAATCGCCATTATTTCCTTGGCTAGCAGGGGTTTCTATTATTGTTAATATTGTGATTATTATTGGTGTTTGGTTTGGGGAGTCAGGACATTTTATTTTATTATCAGAAGTTGTTTTAGTAATAATTATTTTGGTTTCTTACTTTTTTTATAAGAAACGAAATTCTTTAATAATAAAAACGTTAGATTAATTTTATTGACCTATTAATTTGTTTGTAATCACCTAATAAATCGGTTTAGGTGATTACATTTAATTTTTAAAATCAGATTATTAATGTTTTTACTATTTGTGATTTATCTTTATTTTAAGGCACTAAATTAAGTGCGTTTGCTTGGTATAATCTTGATTAAATCCTTTCTGATACAAGTTATTTTAGAAAAGCTGATACACCCGTAAAAACGACTTGCGCAGCAATAGCTGATATTAGTAACCCAGTAAGTTTTGATAAGATAGCAATACCTGTGTTTTTTAATACTTTAGCAATACTTTTTGCACATAATAGCATTGCATAAATCCCTGAAGATGCAATGAATAAAGAAACAGCGCCAATCATATTGGCTGCAAAGCCTACGGAGCTTGTTCCCATAACAATGATAGTACCAATGGAAGCGGGTCCCATACAAAGTGGAATTGCAAGTGGTACAACACTAATATCGTCATCACTGTTAATTTTATTCTTTTCTGGAGAATCATTCATTAGTGACACTGCAGTGATAAATAGCAACGCTCCAGAACCAATACGGAATGCATCAAGAGTAAAACCAAAGACACTAAACATGGTATTACCAAAAAAGAATAGCACTATACCGATGATAAATACGGCACAGGATGTTTTGAGTGCTGTTTTGCGTCTAAGCTGTTCGTCGTATTGTTTTGTGCCACTTAAAAATGCACTTAAAACAGCAGGAGGTGTCATTAATGCAAATAGCTTTACAGTTGTGGCAAGGATATTAACAAGATAGTCATCCATAGTGTTACCTTTCAAAGAATAACAATTAAATTCCCTTTAATTTTGTTAACATTATTAGTTGCTAGGGAATGATTTTTGTTAGATACAAAAACGGCCACCAAAAAGGTGACCATGTTTAATCTGATATTTTTTAATTGGTTTTAGACAATTAAACCAATAAAATTTAGTTAAGGCGCTCTTTGATACGAGCTGCTTTACCACGAAGTTCGCGTAAGTAGTAAAGTTTAGCTTGACGTACTTGACCACGACGTTTCACAGTAATTGAATCAACAATTGGTGAGTGAGTTTGGAATACTCGTTCAACACCTTCACCATTCGAAATCTTACGTACGGTAAATGCAGAGTGCAAACCACGGTTGCGAATGCCAATAACAACACCTTCATAAGCTTGAAGACGTTTTTTGTTACCTTCAACAACCCATACTTTTACTTCAACCGTGTCACCAGGGCGAAAAGACGGGATGTCTTTTTTCATTTGTTCTTGTTCTAATTGCTGAATAATTGCATTTTTCATAATATTATCTCTTACTAGTTATACTGAAATATTAATTGCTTAGTTTGTCACTGTATTCTTGTTGGAATTCAGCGAGTAAACATTGCTCTTCATCAGTCAGAGCTAGATTTGCAAGAAGATCTTCTCTTCTTAACCAAGTTCGTCCTAGTGATTGTTTTAATCGCCAGCGACGAATCGCTTCATGGTGACCAGACATTAATACGTCAGGTACCGCCATTCCATCTAACACCTCAGGACGAGTATAGTGTGGACAGTCAAGTAAACCGTTAGCAAAAGAGTCTTCTTTTGCCGATGATTGGTGATTTAGCACGCCAGGAATAAACCTTGCTAATGCATCAATCATGGTCATCGCCGGTATTTCACCACCACTTAACACGTAGTCCCCAATTGACCATTCTTCGTCAATTTCGGTTTGAATAACGCGTTCATCTATACCTTCGTATCGTCCACAAATCAAAATTAAATTTTGATTTTGTGACAATTCACAAACACCTTGTTGGTCTAATTTGCGCCCTTGTGGGGAAAGATAGATTACTTTTGTATTGTTACCTGCCACTGTTTTTGCCGCATGAATTGCATCTTTAAGTGGTTGAACCATCATTAACATGCCGGGACCACCACCATAAGGCCTATCATCGACAGTCTTATGCTTATCATGCGCAAAATCGCGAGGGTTCCAATACTCTACTGTTAACAGCCCATTTTTAACGGCTCGACCAGTTACGCCATAACAGGTAATAGCTTGAAACATTTCGGGAAAAAGGCTAATTACGCCAATCCACATAGTTTTACCTTACCAATTAAAAAGCAGGATCCCAATCGACCACAATCATTTTTGTTGTTAAATCAACTTGTTTTATAAATTGATTATCAACAAAAGGGATTAAACGTTCTGTTGCTCCAAATGCATCTTTTAAATTTGCTTTAACCACTAATACATCGTTAGATCCGGTTTCCATCAAATCAGTTACTAGTCCTAAATCATAGTTATTAACTGTTTTAACTCGGCACCCAATGAGATCTTTCCAATAAAAATCACCATTGCTAAGTGCTGGTAATTTTTCTGCATCAACAAACACTTCAATATTGGTTAATGCAATGGCTTGATCACGATCATCAATGCCTTTAAGTTTTACAATCATATCATGATTATGCGGTTTAAAACTCTCTACAATTACCTCTTGCCATTGCCCAGCACGCTGGATATACCAAGGAGTGTAATCAAAAATGCTATCTGGAAATTCTGTAAACGAAAAAATTCTGAGCCATCCGCGAATGCCGTAGCTTGAACCAAGTTTACCAACAACAATAAGATTCTCAGTATTCATCATTACAGTGATTATCAATTACTAAATTAAGCAGCTTTTTGTGCTTGTTTAATTAGTGCATTAACACGATCAGAAACAGTTGCACCTAAACCAACCCAATGATTTACGCGATCAAGATCTAAACGTAATTCTTCTGCTTTACCTTGTGCAATTGGATTAAAAAAGCCAACGCGCTCAATAAAACGGCCATCACGTGGGTTACGGCTATCAGTGACAACTACTTGATAAAAAGGGCGCTTTTTAGAGCCACCACGAGCTAAACGAATAGTTACCATAACATCCTCTTAAATTAAAAAATAATCTTTTTTCTGCCCAACACGGACAAAATCAAAGCCCCAGAATTATACTCTTTCTAGCAAAAAGTGCAATGGCTGTTTGTTGATGATGCGGCGTTATATTGATTGACTTAAACTAACTTACAAAAGAGTGGATAAAAATGATACTAACTATAATTTATTTAATTTAAGTGGAAATCGATAAATATAATAAAATAGTGATTTTTATTTTTTGTTCTTTTTGTGGAAAAAAGCTCTCTTTAAAACATCAAAAAAGCCCAGTGAGCGTACCATTTTTTGCCCGTCAACATAAACTCGAATGGCTTTTAATACCTTCTTGGGCTCTTTAGATGCAAAGGTGAATGTGCCATTTTTTTTTGTTTGTATAGAATAACGTGGGATCCATCTACCGCCTAATAATACAGAAGCAATCACATAATCAATTTCATTCCATGGTATTTGGATATATTTGCGTGGATCGTGTTGATGATAAAACTCGAAGGCTTTGTCACCAATTATTATATTGCCGTATTCAGATAAGCCTGTAAATGCGGTTGCTTTCATTGTTAAATCAATTTTAGTATTTAATGATTGAACCATCTACCCTATATCCATGCAAAGTTCGAATGATTAATGATACCTTTTCATCACATGGTGTGATGAAAAGGTTAATGTAATAGTAAATAGAAAGTTGGCGCTATTTTAAAATATCATACTTTCTAAATATATATAGGCATAGCTATATGTTTATAAAAGACCGATTACATGGCCAACAATACCGACTATAAATAATCCCAAAATAATTAGGATTGGTGATACTTTTTTACGAAGTAACCAGATGCAAAAGAAAGTCAATAGTAAGGGGACAAGTCCAGGTATTAACTGATCCAAGTTATTTTGTAAGGTGGTTACCTTTTGTTGAGTTAGTGATAATCCGCTTTGCATTTGAATTAATGCTTGTTGAATGCCTTCAGCACCTACTGGTAATGTATTCCAATCAATAAATGCACCATTGTCTAGCTTGACAGTAGATACGACTGGTTGGAATTTAATTGATACCCATCTTTGTACTAAGGCTGCCAGTACAAACATTCCTAAAATAGAAGCTCCTTTGGTGATTTTTTGTAGTAATCCGCCTGATAAATTATCGGTTATTTTAGAGCCTGTACGGTAACCAAATTCTTGGGTATACCACATGAAGCCCCAACGAATAATATTCCATAATAAGAAGAATAAAATTGGTCCCATAATATTACCGCTTAGTGCAAGTGAAGCGCCAAGAGCGCCGAGCATTGGACGTACGGTAAACCAGAATACAGGATCACCCACACCCGCTAATGGTCCCATCATCCCAACTTTTACCCCTTGAATTGCTACGTCATCAACAGCAGCTCCATTAGCCCGTTCCTCTTCAAGTGCAAGAGTTACCCCAAGTACTGGAGAAGCTAAATAAGGGTGAGTATTAAAAAATTCTAGGTGACGCTTAAGAGCAGCAGAGCGATCCTCTTTGGTGGTATATAATTTTTTGATAGCAGGGATCATTGAATAGACCCATCCACCATTTTGCATACGTTCATAGTTCCAAGACCCTTGGAGGAAAGTTGAACGCCAAGCAACCGCTAAACGATCTTTTTTGTTTAATTGGATTCTATCAGTCATTTTCTTCTCCAAGTTTTTAGTAATCATTTAAAATATCATCAAGTGGATCACCTTTGCTACCACCATTGGATGAATTGCCACGTTCAGAAAGATTGAGGTAAATTAGTGCTAATGCTATACCTAAAGCGCCAAGTGCAATCAGTGTTAATTGTGATATCGCAGCAACGACAAAACCAATAATGAAAAATGGCCATACTTCTCGGTTTGCCATCATATTGATTACCATTGCATAACCAACAGCAACAACCATTCCACCACCAATAGCCATTCCTGTTGTTAGCCATTCTGGCATTGCTTCTAGTGTACTTCTAACAATTTCAGCAGGAATAAAGAGTAATGCAGCAGCTGGGATTGCGATACGTAAACCTTGTAAACAGATACCTAAAATTTGTAACCATTCAATTTTTTGAATATTGCCTTCCTCCGCTGCCGCATCCATCATGTGTACTAATGGAACAGCAATAGTTCGTACAATCATGGTTAAGAATAGCCCTGCAACGGCAAGTGGAATAGCTACAGCTATAGCGGTAGATACACCAGCTATACCTTGGCCGCCTAATACTAAAATAATTGATGAAGCAACCGATGCTAAAGCTGCATCAGGTGCTACTGCCGCCCCAATATTGGCCCAACCGAGTGCAATCATTTGCAACGAACCGCCCAATACAACACCCGCTTCTAAATTACCTGTTACAAGTCCAATTAAAGAACAAGCCACTAAAGGTTGGTGGAATTGAAACTGATCTAAAATACCTTCCATACCTGCTAGAAAGGCAATAACAATCACTAAAATGATAGCAATAATAGACAATGTCATAATATAACCCCTTAAATAAACTAATTCTTTTGTTGCGCCAATTCTTCTTTCGCTTTTTTCAATAATTCGTCCATATTACTGCTAGAGTCATTAGGCACTTTGCGAACATCAAATTTCACATTTTTTGCTTTTAATTTTTCAAATGTATCAACATCATCAGCATTCATTGACAGCACTTTATTAACCATAACCTTTCCTACGGAATGGGCCATTGAACCAATATTAAGTTCATTGATATCAACACCGCCCTCTATGGTTCGTAGCACATCTTGTGGATTTTCAAATAGAAGTAGCGCTTTGGTATTACCAAAACGAGGATCGCGTGAAACTTCAATAATTTTTTTAACTGGAACTACATTTGCTTTTACACCAGGAGGCGCTGCTTCTTGGATGAGTTTTTTTCTTAATTCATCTTTTGCAACCGAGTCAGAAACAACAATAATCCGGTTCGGATTGGTTGATTTTGTCCATGCTGTCGCCACTTGCCCATGTAATAGGCGTGAGTCAACACGAGCTAGCACAATTTTCATTTTACCATCTCCAAGTACTGTTCCTTCGGGGATAGTATTTGCGTTTTTAGTAGAAGCAGAAGATTGTATTGGTATTTCGACTGTTGTTCGAACACCTTCTTTGCTTGGTTCAATAATTGCGGCAGCAATTTCTTTCGCCGTTTCCATTGAGAAACGAGATGAATAGGCTTCAATTAACATTGGTAAATTTAAACCAGCAACAATAGCCCAATTACTATGTTCACCACATAAATTGTTAGCTTGATTAAATGGTGTTCCTCCCCATAAATCTACTAAAAACAGGACTTCTTCTTGATTAGCAAATGTCGCAATCGCTTCAAGCATTCGTTCTTTTAAACTTTCAGGACTATCACTTGGGTGCAAGGTAACAGCTTTAACATTTTCTTGCTCTCCAAATATCATCGATCCTGATTGTAGAATACCTTCCGCAAACTCACCATGAGTTGCTAGGATGATTCCAACCATATAACGACCTCCTAATTTTTTATATTAATTGCATAATATATAAAATAAAAATATCTAGTTATTTTACAGGAAAAAATAAGTTAAAAATTATGTGAGCATCACATTTTAATAAAAAACTTAATTTTTTATTGTTTATTAAAGTAAATTTAGTCTATCTTACAGTGTTTGACGAATAAAACCATTTTCTTTTTTTAGCCTCACTCTGGCTTGCTCTGCATTTAAACCTGAAAGAATCATCAAAATAGCAGTTTTACAATGCTTATTACTTTCGGTTAATGCAGTAATGGCTTTTTCTCGAGTGCAATCGGTAGCCTGCATAACAATGGATATTTGCCGTTCAACAAGTTTGGCGTTGGTAGCTTGTACGTCAACCATCAAATTACTATAGACTTTGCCGATTTTTATCATGCTGGCAGTGGTTAACATGTTGAGGACTAATTTTTGTGCTGTGCCCGCTTTCATTCTGGATGAGCCAGTAATTACTTCTGCACCAACGATTGGTGTAATAGCAATATTGGCTAAATTAATCATTGGAGCTAATGGGTTACAGCATAAGCTAATCACTGTTGCTCCAATTGATTTAGCATATTGCATAGCACCTATTACATAAGGTGTGCGCCCACTAGCGGCAATGCCAACTAAAACGTCATTTGAGCTAAAATTAATGTTTTTTAAGTCAGTAATTGCCAATTCTGGGTTATCCTCGGCGTTTTCAACCGCCTTAAAAATGGTTGTTTTGCCTCCAGCAATTAAGCCAATAACTTGTTCTGGTGAAGTGCCATAAGTTGGTGGACATTCACTTGCATCTAAAATACCTAATCGGCCTGAAGTGCCAGCACCTATATAGATTAGTCTACCTTGATTTGAGAATGCTAAACTAATCGCATCAACGGCTTTTGCGATATTGGGTAATTCTTTTTCAATAGCCAATGCGACTTTTTTATCTTCATTATTGATGATTTGTAGCATTTCTAATGTTGAACAGTTATCTATTTTTTCGCTATTAGGATTACGACTTTCTGTTAGCATCGCTGATAGATTAATGTGATTCATTATTTTTTAACCCTAACCATAATAAAAATATAACTAAAGCAAATAAGCTCCCAAAACCAACACCGATAGCAGTAACCGATAAATTTAAAGCAACGGCTAACGTATAAAATCCTAACATTACCATCATTGCAGTATATTCGCTTAAATTTTGCACTGAAATAACACTACCAGCACCAACTAACTCTTTACCTATTTTTTGAATAAAGGCATTTAATGGCACTAAAAAGAACCCACCTAATGCACCAATAACAATAAGTAGTATATAAGATGAAATGATATGGCTTTGTAATGTAAAAGCGATTACAGCTATTCCCATCATTATTCCTGCTGGAATACAACGTAATGTGTTGTTAATATTAATAAATGTACTAGCTAGACCTGCGCCAATAACAATACCGATAGCAACGATTGCATTAAGGTTTGTTGGTGTTGCGTTGTCATGAATATTTAAGATAGCTGGAACCCAACTAATTAATAGAAAACGTAAAGTAATACCAGCTCCCCAAAATAAACTGGTACCCAATAGTGTAAATAAAACACGTTTATTATTGCATATGATTTCTAATGTATTAGTAAAATCGTTTACCATATTGATAAATTGCCATGAAATATTTTGCCGTGCAGCAGGTAATTTAGGAATAAAAAAATTAGCAATAACAGCTAGCCCATACACTAACACGCACACAAGTAAGGAAGCGCTCACATTAAGATCGGCAATATGACCACCAGCTAGCGAACCAAGTAAAATGGCGGCAATGGTTGATGCTTCTATTAACCCATTTGCTTTAACTAAATTATCACCTGTAGTTAGTTCGCCTAAAATTCCATATTTAGCGGGAGAGTAGGCCGCAGCACCTATACCAACTAAAAAGTAACCAACAAAAGGACTTATATTTAAACAAATACAACCTGCACCTAATAATTTGATGCTATTTGAAATCATCATTGCTTTGCCTTTTGACATGCTGTCAGCAAATTGCCCCACAAAAGGTGAAAGTATGATAAACGGTGCGACAAAACTAATTTGTAATACCGATTGGCTCCATGTTGGATAATGTAAATTCTTAATGAAAGCTAAAATAGCAAAAAAGATTGCATTATCAGCAAATGCTGAAAAAAACTGCGCAAGCATGGTTGCAACCATGCCTTTGCTTAATAGAGAATGTTGTTTCATGTGACATCCTTTAGTTTATTCGTCAGCCATTTTTCGTAAAGTAATAAAATCAATTTTACCTGTACCTAGTAGTGGTAACTCTTTTACTATACGAATATCACGAGGAACGGCTAATGCTGGAATGCCCAATTCTTGAGATGCTTGATTAAGTTGCTCTCGATTTAATTTTGTTGAGGTAGTAAATAAGACAATTGCTTCCCCTTTAGCTGCATCGGCTTTGACTGTTGCACCGTGCATTGCATCAGAGTCAACTTTTTTTGCTAAGGATTCAACACTTTCTAATGAAACCATTTCACCGGCGATTTTTGCAAATCGTTTCAAGCGTCCTTTAATTGTCACAAACCCCTCACTATCAATAGCAACGATATCGCCGGTATCATACCAACCTTTTTCGGCTTGTCCATTTTCATCAGCTGCTACTGGTTCTTCAAGTTTGCCGGGATTTTCCACCCGTAAATAGCCTTTCATCACATTAGGTCCTTTGACTTGCAATTGGCCGCCATCGCTAATGCCTGGAATGTGAATTAATCTTGATACCATGCCTGGAAGTAATCGCCCTACAGTACCAGCTTTAAATGCCATAGGAACATTAAGCGCTACAACAGGTGCACATTCGGTAACGCCATAGCCTTCTAAAATACGAATACCATATTTATCTTTCCATTGTTCTCGTACTGCATCTGATAATTTTTCGGCACCTGCAACAACATAGCGTAAACGCATAAAATCATATGGGTGCGCATAACGGGCATAGTTTGCCAAGAAAGTTGGCGTACCAAATAAAACCGTACAATTTTGGTCATAAATAATTTCAGGGACCATACGGTAATGTAATGGATTTGGATATAAAAATGTACGGCTACCTGAAAATAGCGGTAAAAATAATCCTGCTGTAATACCAAAAGCATGGAATAATGGTAGAGCCGACATGAAGCGATCTGCAGGGGTTGGATCTATAACCGTTCGAATTTGTTCAACATTAGCAAGTAGGCTTCCATGACTATGAGCAACACCTTTAGGGTTTCCCTCTGAACCAGAGGTAAACAGTACTAGTGCTTCGTCATCGCTTGATTGTTGGTATTTAATTAAGCGTGGAATATATTGATGCACTGCAACATAAAGCTTATCTTTTAAAGTTAAGTTTTTACGCAAATCTTCAAGAAAACACCACTTAACGTCTTTGATTTCTTCAAGTAGATAATCAAGTTTACCTTTTCTAATAAATTTGCGTGAAGTAATAATCGTTTTGATTTCAGCAGCAGTAATGGCACAGTTTAAGCCTTTTGTTCCCGCAGTATAGTTAAGCATTGCTGGAATTCGATTTTTTACGGACAAACCAAAAATAGTTGCAACAGTAATGGTTGCATTGGGTAATAAAACACCAACTCGCTCTTTATTTTTAGTAATTTTGGCAATAATACAACTAACACCTATAATTTGTTTTAATAAACTGCGATAAGATGCTTCTTGAGTTGTTGGGTCTTGTACCATTCTTGATTTCACGCCATAGCGAACTTGTGCTTCTAATAATGCTTCAAACAGCGTTAACTTTGGACGACTTGCCATGCGTGCGTTCATCATAATTTGATGAAGTTTTTCACCTGCAATATAACGCCTTTCACTAGCTTTAGGCGCATCGGGCATTGGAATAGATGTAGGGTTAAGTACATGAATGGTTATTTTAGGGAATAAACGACGTTTAAATAAACCTTTTAAACGACTAGTTAAAGTAAATTCAGCACCTTCGATCCACACTGGTACAATGGTGGCTTGAGAGCGAGCAGCAACAAAAGCAGCGCCATCATAAATTTTCATTAATGAGCCAGTTATAGTAATTCTTCCTTCAGGGAATATGACTATCGGGCGGCCTTTTTCAACTTCGCGAACTAATCGCTTTATTGCCATTGGACTAAGCGGGTCCATTGGCACAAAATCAACATAACGCTTTGCTAAGCGGACTAACCAATGATTAATATAACCCGAATAAATAGCAAAGACTGGTCTTACGGGTAAAAATACGCCAATTAGAATACCATCAAGGAACGATACATGGTTAGGTGTAATAAGAAGTCTATCTTGTTTTAAATTTTCTAAATCGCCATTAATTCTTACATGGAATAGGATCTTTAAGGAAAATTTTAATATTTTAAATAACATCTGATATTCTCAAATATCGTGCAAAATTACACATTGTAATAATAGTGAAAATATAGTGGATATACAAGAACTGAAGTTTTTGTTATATAAAACAGTTTTTTATGGTTTAATTGACAATAAATCTTGATCTAAAAAATAAATAATAGATACTAAAGTTCAGAAAATATAGAAAATCAATAAGGAATAAAAATGCTTATTTTAACGGCCAATGATATTGAAAGATTTTATACAATGAAAGATGCAATAGCTGCAGATAAACAAGCTTTGAAAATCTATAGCCAAGGAAACAGTGATGTGCCGTTACGAATAAATTTTGATATGCAAAAGGGACAATGCTTGTTTATGCCCGCACATCTTAAAGGTAGCGACATTGTGGGTATAAAAATTGTTTCGGTATTTCCTGACAATCCTAAATTGGGTAAACCATCAGTACCTGCTCAAGTTTTAATGTTAGACCCGCAAACAGGTGAAGTCTGTGCTATGTTAGATGGCACTTTTGTCACTCAGCTTCGTACAGGAGCCGTTCAAGGTGCAGCAACCGATTTGCTGGCGCGTAAAAATGCTAGTCGAGGAGTGTTGATAGGTACTGGTGGGCAAGCTGTATCTCAATTAGAGGCAATGTTAACTGTTCGTTCACTTACTGATGTCGCTATTTTTGATATTGATACACAAAAAGCGGAACAATTTACAGAAGAGATGAAACATCGTTTTGCTCATTTTTCTACTAATTTTTATTTTTCAAAAAATTTGGATGATGACATTAGTCAGGCTGATATTATTACTTCGGTTACAACCTCAAAAGTTGTGACATTTAATGGCGAAAAAGTAAAACCTGGCACGCACGTTAATGGAGTGGGTGCTTATACACCAGAAATGCATGAAATTCCAGAATGTATTGTTGAAAAGGCGAATATTCGTGTAGTTGATACTAAAGAAGGTGTATTTGCTGAAGCAGGCGATATTATTGATCCAATTAAACAACAATTGGTATCAGAAGATGATTTTTTAGAGTTAGGAGATTTAGTGATAGATCCAACCCAATGCCGTCTAAATGAACAGCAAATTACGCTGTTTAAAACTGTTGGTACAGCTGTATTAGACGTGTATATTGGCTACGATATTTATCTTAAAGCAAAAGAAAAAGGAATTGGTACGTTTTTATAATACTCAGATATCAAGTTAGTATAATTTCGTGTCAAAAAGTTTCAGGTAACTAGGTGTTTGAGTATAAAAATTAACTTTTTAGTTCTTCTTTTTTTGAACGCCTAAGTAATGCCACCGCTGCTTGTTTTGGATCTTTATTTTCATAAATAACTTGATAAATTTGTTCAGTGATTGGCATATCTACATGATATTTTTGAGCTAATAACCAGACTTCTTTTGTATTATTGCGACCTTCAACAACTTGGCCAATAGCATCTTGAGCTTCTTGAATGGATTTATTTTGGCCAAGTAACATTCCAAAACGACGATTACGGGATTGATCATCGGTACATGTTAAAACCAAATCACCTAATCCAGCCATTCCCATAAAGGTTGCTGGATCTGCCCCCAATACTGCACCTAAACGCATCATTTCGGCAAGTCCACGTGTAATTAACGCTGTTCTAGCATTGGCGCCAAAACCAAGACCATCAGATAATCCAGCACCAATAGCGATAACATTTTTGATTGCACCACCAAGTTGCACTCCAATAAAATCTTTGCTGCTATAGACTCGGAAGCTTTTGCTACAATGAAACAAAGTTTGCAGTTGATTTAAAAAATGCTCATTAGTTGATGCTACAGTTACTGCTGTTGGTAATCCAGATGCGACTTCTTTAGCAAAAGTTGGGCCAGAAATGACCGCTAATGGAATCTGATTGCCCAAAATCTCCTTTGCAACATCTTGTAATAATCGGCCAGTATTAACTTCAAGTCCTTTTGTAGCCCAGACAATTTTTGTATCTTGGCGTAAAAAAGGTTTGATTTGAGTCAAAATACTTGCAAAAGCATGACTTGGCACCACAATAAGTAAAATTGGTGCTGCTGAAACTGCCGTTTTTAAATCAGTTTCAATTTGTAACAGATCTGGGAAAGGAATATTCGGTAGAAACTGTTTATTTTGTCTATCATGCTGCAAAATGGTCATTTTATCAGGATTGTGCCCCCATAATAAAGTTGAGTGACCATTCCGAGCCAGCAAAATAGCTAAAGAGGTTCCATAAGATCCAGCGCCAATTACTGTTACTGCAGCATCTTTTTTCATAATCATCTAATAAATTTATTATCAGTTAATTGTAATACAATGACTATTGTAGTGTTTCTTTTGATTCAGCTTCAGCTTGTTGTTGCTGAATATAGTTCATAAATAGTGCTTCAAAATTTACTGGTTCTAAATTTACTTGTGGGAATGTACCTTTATTTACTAAACTTGAAATTACTTCACGAGCATAAGGGAACAAAATATTTGGACAATAAGCACCAACACAATGTTGAATTTGGCCTTCGTCAAATCCAACAAGTGAGAAAATACCCGCTTGAGTAACTTCACAGATATACACAACTTCGTTTTGTTGTTTTACTGTTACAGTGACGCGAAGTGCAACTTCATAAACATTTTCACTTAAAACTTGCGAAGATGAATTTAATTCAAGATTCAGTTCTGGTTGCCATTGTTTAGTAAAAATTTCTGGAACATTATTAGTTTCAAATGAAACATCTTTAGTATAAATACGTTGAATAGCAAACTGTGTTTCTGGTTGTTGTGTATTGTTTTGTTCTGTCATGATAAAACCTTATTTTTTATAATATTATTTTCTAACTAATGGTAAATTCTCGCCGTTCCATCCAGCAATACCGTCTTTTAATACAAAGACATTTGAAAAACCTTGTTTAACAAGTATTTCACCTATACCTGTTGATGATAAACCATTCTCATCAATTAAAATAATGATATTTTCTTTAAACTTTTCAATTGTTTTTGCACTTGCATTTTTAATGTCGATAGGCAAAATGTTATGAGAATCTGTTATATGTCCTTTTTTGAAACTATCAGCAGTGCGAATATCAATAATAACTGCTTCTTGTTTATTTACCATATGGATTGCTTGGGCATTATTGATAACTTTAACTTTAGATAGTTTGCCTTTAATGGTTAGTACAATGATTGCAATAAACAGTACAATCCAACCTAGGGACAGTAAAAGATGATTTTTTACAAAAGGTAGAATTTCGAGTGTTATAAAGTCCATACTTGTATAATTACCTAGTTTCTTCAATATAAGGAGTGATTATAGCGATATTATGCACTGAAATACAGCACCAATAAGAAAATCTTGCAATTTTATAAATAATATTTATTTAATTTTAAGGGATAGGTTAATGAGATTGAAACAATTTATTTTTTTGGTATATATTGTATTTGTCATTATTTTTCCTGTTGATGCTGAACATACAAAGTTCTCTTGCTTGGTTAATAATAAATGGATATGACACAAATCAAGATGTATTTAAGGCAATTAATCTTTATTATTATTCTTATCGTTATTTTAATCGTTTGATGAAGATTTAATGACTGAAAATATCTTTCGCACAAATTATTTTGTGTTTCAACAAAAACAGTTAAATTTACTGTTTGTCGATATTATTTCCTGACAGATCTAATACATTAATAGAATTCAATGATTATATTGATCAGATAAAAAATTAGAGATCGAGATATAAAAATAAAACATGCTGATTTTTTCGTCCCTTTTTAATTTTGATGCAAAGTTAACTTGTCGTGATTATACCACGCCAAGTTATTTTCAATATGGACGTTGTGATATTGATGATCATGGGTAAACAAAAACGATTAAAGGCATTTATAAAATAGAAGGGAAATATGTAGCGCTCAAAAGTATTTGACTAAAAAATGGCTATGGCTGAATTTAAATTGATTTGTTGTTATTGAGGAACAGGCTGTAAGCAAATAACGATCATTAACCCAGAAGATGATATGTATTACGACGTAGTATTTATTTCAGAAGAAACTATTAAAAATGATTGGAATAAGATAACGTTCTATTAAATTGTTTCTAGTGATCGAGAGCCAGTGCCTGTATAGTTTTGGGCGCATTACTGGCAGATTGCCTACGACTGGTAATTTATCATTGCTATAAGTGTAAAAGTGTAAATATTGTAGATTTAGATAATAAACGGCATTCAAAGTATTATGGATGATTTTGGTGCATTAAGTTGGTGCCTTTCTAACCATTATGGTGCAGAATTAAGATCTATGTTACTATTTATTGTACATACATTCATGAATGTACCGTTAAAAAAATTGGCATTAAATTTGCATACGTTATAGCAATTTGGTAAGAATACCTTAAAAACTGAACAATTATTATTTGTCCTCAATGGAGAAGATACATGTCTATACTAAAAGTTTTAACACAAATTAAAGAAAATGATGTTAAGTTTGTTGATTTACGTTTTACCGATACAAAAGGTAAGGAGCAACACGTTACAATTCCTGTTAGTCAAATTGATGATAGCTTTTTTGAAGATGGTAAGATGTTTGACGGTTCATCAATTGCAGGTTGGAAAGGTATTAATGAATCAGATATGGTGCTAATGCCAGATACATCAAGTGCTGTTATAGATCCTTTTTTTGAAGATGTGACATTAAATCTCCGTTGTGATGTTTTAGAGCCTGCAACATTACAAGGATATGATCGTGACCCACGTTCAATTGCTAAACGTGCCGAAGAATTTTTAAAATCATCAGGTATTGCTGATACTGTTATTTTCGGTCCTGAACCAGAATTTTTCTTATTTGATGATGTGCGTTTTGGCTCGCCAATGTCAGGTAGCTTTGTACATATCGATGATATTGAAGCAGCTTGGAACTCAGGTACTAAATATGAAGAAGGCAATAAAGGCCATCGTCCAGGTGTAAAAGGTGGTTATTTCCCACTTCCTCCTGTTGATTCATCACAAGATATCCGTTCTGAAATGTGCTCAATTATGGAGCAACTTGGCTTAGTGATTGAGGCGCATCATCATGAAGTTGCAACAGCAGGTCAAAATGAAATTGCCTGTCGTTTTAATACGTTAACTAAAAAAGCTGATGAAGTACAAATTTATAAATATGTTGTACAAAATGTGGCACATGCATATGGTAAAACTGCGACCTTTATGCCTAAACCAATATTTGGTGATAATGGTTCAGGTATGCACTGTCACCAATCATTGGCAAAAGATGGTGTAAATTTATTTGCTGGTGATAAATATGCGGGTCTTTCTGAAATGGCATTATTCTATATTGGCGGTATTATTAAACATGCGAAAGCAATTAATGCTTTTACGAACCCTGCAACTAACTCTTATAAACGTCTAGTTCCGGGATATGAAGCACCAGTTATGCTTGCTTACTCGGCTCGTAACCGTTCTGCATCAATCCGTATTCCAGTCGTGACTAGCCCTAAAGCTCGCCGTATTGAAGTTCGTTTCCCAGATCCAGCAGGTAATCCATACTTATCTTTTGCCGCACAGTTAATGGCTGGTTTGGATGGTATTATCAATAAAATTCACCCTGGTGATGCAATGGATAAAAACTTATATGACTTACCACCAGAAGAGTCTAAATTAATTCCTCAGGTTGCGGGTTCACTTGAAGAAGCACTTAATGCATTAGATGCAGATCGTGAATTCTTAACACGTGGTAACGTATTTACTAACGATACTATTGATGCATACATTGATTTAAAACGTCAAGACGTTGATCGTGTACGTATGACACCACACCCAGTTGAGTTTGAAATGTACTATAGTCTATAAGCTATATAGTAATTTAACCTATCAAACCACCGTTAATTTGCGGTGGTTTCTAATCAGGACGGAAAACCAACGATGACATTTGATAATGAATCTGATGCTAATCTTGTTCTCGATTCTATGATTACAAGTATTTTATTACTTGATACTAAGCTTAATATTCTGTATGCCAATATTGCTGCACAGCAATTATTAGCACAAAGTTCAAAAAAGTTATTAGAAAGTTATCTTCCTGATTTGCTAGGATACTTTTCTTTGGATATTGATTTAATGCTCAGTACATTAGAGCAAAATCAGGGTTTTACAGATAATGAAGTCAATTTAGTTATTAATAATGAATTACATATTTTAACGTTGACAGCTCAACTATTAGGTAATGGACGGATTTTAATTGAAATGACGCCATTAAATAGCCATAAACGCCTTAGCCAAGAACAATTGCAACAAGCGCAACAGAGTGCAGCTCGTGAATTAGTTCGTGGACTAGCTCATGAAATTAAAAATCCTCTAGGAGGGCTTCGAGGCGCCGCTCAATTATTATCACGAGAGTTACCTAAAAATGAATTGCAAGATTACACAAAAATTATTATTGAACAAGCGGATAGGTTAAGAAATCTGGTAGATAGGTTATTAGGTCCACAGCAGCGATTACAACAAAAAGAACAAAGTATTCATCAAGCAATAGAACGTATCTATGCTTTGCTGTGTTTGGAAAAACCAATCAATATTAAAATTCTGCGTGATTATGATCCAAGTTTACCTGATTTTATTCATGACTCCGAACAAATAGAGCAGGTAATTTTAAATATTGTTCGCAATGCTTTACAGGCTATCGGATCCAATACTGGCACAATTATTATCAGGACAAGAACTGCTTTTCAGATCACTTTACATGGCCAGCGTTATCGTTTGTGTGCTCGTATTGATATTGAAGATACTGGTCCAGGTGTGCCTGTTCATATACAAGATACTTTGTTTTATCCTATGGTGAGCGGGCATGAAGGAGGTACAGGTATTGGACTTTCGATTGCAAATAATATTGTTGATCAACATCACGGTAAAATTGAATTTAATAGTTGGCCTGGGCATACTCAATTTTCTGTCTATTTGCCAATTAGGCAGTGAGGTAAATGAAAATGAATGTTTGGATTGTTGATGATGATAGCTCTATTCGATGGGTATTAGAAAAAGCATTAACTAATGCTCATTTTAACTGTGTTAGTTTTGAGAGTGGTCAACAAGTTATTGATGCATTAGATACATATGTACAAAAACCAGCTGTACTAATTTCTGATATTAAAATGCCAGGACTTGATGGTTTAACATTGCTTCATCATATTAAGGAGCAAATGCCGAATTTGCCAGTTATTATTATGACTGCTCATTCCGATCTAGATGCAGCAGTAAATGCCTATCAAAAAGGTGCTTATGATTATATTCCTAAACCTTTTGATGTGGATGAAGTTATTCAATTGGTTGAACGTGCGATTTCACAAACTCAAAGTAATAAAACCAATAATAATACAACAAGTAAAGCATCGACCGGCATTATTGGTGAAGCACCTTCAATGCAGGAAGTTTTTCGTATTATTGGTAGGCTTTCCAAATCATCAATTAGTGTATTGATTAATGGTGAATCAGGAACGGGGAAAGAATTAGTTGCAAAAGCATTACATATCCATAGCCCTCGCTCACAATCCCCTTTTATTGCACTAAATATGGCAGCCATCCCTAAAGATCTTATTGAGTCAGAACTTTTTGGACATGAAAAAGGGGCGTTTACTGGAGCGGCTCAAATTAGGCACGGGAGGTTTGAACAAGCGAATGGTGGTACATTATTCCTCGATGAAATTGGTGATATGCCACTTGATGTTCAAACCAGATTATTAAGGGTGCTTGCTGATGGGCAATTTTATCGTATCGGCGGTTATTCACCCGTCAAAGTAGATGTCCGTATTATTGCAGCTACTCATCAAGACTTACAAACTAGGGTTCGTGAGGGGAAATTTAGAGAAGATCTTTTTCATCGTCTAAATGTAATTCGTATCTTATTACCACCGCTACGCGATCGAATTGAAGATATACCAAAACTATCAGAACATTTTTTACATACAACCGCCAAAGAATTGGGGGTAGAAAGTAAAGTGTTCAGTTCAGAAGCTTTAAATGTTTTATATCGCTTTAATTGGCCAGGTAATGTTCGTCAACTTGAAAATATTTGTCGCTGGGTTACGGTGATGTCTTCAAATAAAGAAGTTATAGTTCAGGACTTACCGCCAGAATTGTTGCAATTATCGACAGCTAAAACAGTGGTTACAAATGAAAAAACTACATTGCCTACAAGCCACTTTTCTCAACAAGAAGTTGATTGGAAAGTATTGCTGGAACAATGGGCAAAACAAGCTCTAATAGATGGTAAAACAGGAATTTTGACTGAAGCAATAAATGATGTTGAACGAATCTTACTAAGAAGTGCACTTAATTTTACTCGAGGTCACAAACAAGATGCTTCTCATCTGTTAGGCTGGGGGCGAAATACATTAACTAGAAAACTTAAAGATTTATCGCTTGATCCCACTAAACACCCCTAATCACCAATATTAATTATGCTATCGAACAAATCGATAGCTTTTTAATCCATTCATTTAAGTGCTATTTAATCTACCTTTTATCACATATTAAATTTTTAAATATTTAAAGTGCATTGAATAGAGCAAATTTTTTGGTTACAATCTTAATGTAAATGATAATTATTATAATTATCGTTTTTTTGTTTTTTATTGGTTGATAATTAGGAGTTACAATGTATTCATATATCAAAGTGAAATTTTTAGTTTTGCTTGCTGTTTTGCTTGTTTTGGTTGGATGTGACAATAAAAAAGAACAGCAAACTTCTGCAAATACACTTACCATTGAACATGCTCAAGGTAAAACCGATGTGCCTGAAAATCCTAAAAAAGTTGTTGTTTTTAATACTGCAACACTTGATATCATGGACGCATTAAATATTCCTGTGACAGCATTGCCTCAATCAGATGTACATTATCCAACTTTTTTATCTAAATATGAGCGCAAAGACTACACTAATGTGGGCACTTTATTTGAGCCTAATTATGAAGTTTTAAGTTCAATTCAACCAGATGTTATTGTTGCTGGAGGTCGCGCTACTGATGCTTATAAAAAATTGAATGATATTGCTCCGACGATTTCTTTAGATATTGACCCAAATAATTTTTTAAGTAGTTTAACTCAAAGAACAGAACAATTAGGCTCAATCTTCAATAAACAAAATGAAGCTAAGAAACTTATTGTCGATTTTAATCAAAAAATCGAACAATTGAAAACTAAGACAACTACGGCTGGCACAGCACTTGTGATTATGGTTAATGGCGGTAAAATGTCGGCTTATGGTTCAAAATCTCGTTTTGGTTTTGTGTTTGATGTACTTGGTTTTCAGCCTGCAACCACTTTCCAAGAAGCTGGTCGTCATGGTAATGCCGTTACCTCTGAATTTATTTTGAGTGTTAATCCTCAGTGGATATTTGTGTTAGATAGAGATAATGCAATTGGTAATAAAGAAGCTCAGTCTGCACAACAAGTACTTGACAATGAATTGATCCGAAAAACTGCGGCATGGCAACAAAACCATATCGTTTATTTAGATTCTTCTTCCATGTATATTGCTGGTGGTATCCAAACCTATAGCCATTTGATGGACCAAATAGATGCCGCTTTGCAAAGTGAACCAGCACATTAATGTAAAACATGATTAAATCATTTTATTTTATTGCAGGCATGTTCATTTTATTGATCATGACTGCAATAAGTTTATTTATTGGTGCAGGGCATGTGACACTATTTGATTTATGGTCAGATAGCAATATGCGTGAGATTTTTTTTGTAAGCCGTATTCCTCGAACTGTTGCCTTATTGTTAGCTGGTAGCGCCATGAGTGTTGCAGGTTTGATTATGCAATTATTAACACAAAATCGATTTGTTGAACCTTCTTTAGTTGGCACTACTCAATCGGCTAGTCTTGGCTTATTAGTTATGATGGTTTTAGCTCCTGGCGCTAGTGTTATTACTAAAATGGTTGTTGCTAGCCTATTTGCTATGATTGGCACAATGATATTTATGGCGATTTCTCGAAAGATTATTTTAAAGTCAGCAATAATGGTACCTCTTATTGGCATTATGTTAGGTGCAGTTATTAGCGCTATTACTACATTTTTTGCCATGTATTTTGATTTATTACAATCACTTGGTGGTTGGGAATCGGGTGATTTTTCAGCTATTTTAAAAGGCCGTTACGAATTATTATGGTTGGTGGGTGGTTTGACATTACTTGCTTGTTGGTGTGCGGATCAGTTTACTGTAGTTGGCTTGGGGCGTGATTTTTCTATTAATGTAGGGCTTAACTATCGTCGTGTTATGTTTACAGGGCTTATTGTTATTGCATTAATTGGCGGTATTGTCGTTGTAGTTGTTGGAGTTTTACCATTTTTAGGATTGATTGTACCAAATATTGTTAGTTTATTATTTGGAGACAATGTTCGTAAAACCATGCCATGGATCTGTTTGTTTGGTAGTGGATTAGTTTTAATTTGCGATATTATTGGGCGTGTAATTCGCTATCCTTTTGAGATCCCCGTGAGTGTTATTCTTGGCGTAGTTGGCGCTATTATTTTTTTAATATTGTTGAGTCGAAAACGTCATGTTAGTTAATCAAAAACGCCATATTTTGTGTCAAAAAAGAGTTCTTTTATTGTTAATTATTGCTCTAGTTTGCATAATATGTTTTATGACTTTCAACCTTAAAGGCAATATTAGCTATATTTTGAAGCATCGAACGTGGGTAATGCTAACTATGATTTTAGTCGCTTTTTCGGCTGCGACATCAACACTGCTTTTTCAAACAGTTACCAACAATCGAATATTAACACCTTCTATTATGGGATTTGAATCACTATTTGTACTTATTCAAACAGTTGTAATCTTTTGTATTGATTCACAAGGTATTCCTTATATTGGTATTATTGGTAAATTTGTATTCGAATCACTTTTATTAATTCTATTCTCTTTATTTTTATATCGAGGTTTGTTTACTAGACTCAAGAAAAATTTACATTTGGTATTATTAATAGGAATTATTTTAGGCACATTATTCCGTAGTTTTTCTAATCTATTGCAACGCTTGATGACCCCGTCTGAATTCGCTGTGCTTCAAAGTCGTATTTTTGCTACATTTACACGTGCAGAGCCTATATTGATTATCTTTTCGTTAGTAATAGTAGCTATTGTTGGTCTATTTTTATGGCAAATGCGATTTAAATTTGATGTACTTGCGTTGGGTCGGGATAATGCAATCAATTTGGGTATCGATTATCAAAAAAGTGTCACTATTATATTATTGCTAGTTTCAGTTTTAGTGTCAGTGTCAACGGCATTAGTCGGTCCATTCACTTTTTTGGGGCTTTTAATTACTAATTTAGCTTATAGTATTTGTGGATCAAGCCAACATCGTTTTTTATTGCCTACTGCTTTTTTGTTAGGTGTTATTTTTCTGGTCGGTGGACAAATGTTCTTAGAGCGAGTATTAAATATGGTTGGTGCATTATCCATTGTCATTGAATTCATTGGTGGTTCTTTGTTTATCTTCTTATTATTAAAAAAGGTTCCAAAGTGATAAAAATTGATAATGTTAGTAAAAGCTATCAAACAGTATCTGTATTAAAAAATGTCAACGCGACGATTTCACAAGGTGGAATTACTGCTATTATTGGTCCAAATGGAGCGGGGAAATCGACGCTATTATCAATTATAAGTCGTCTTCTATTAGCTGATGAAGGACAAGTTAAAATTCAAAATATGGATGTTGTTAATACGCCAAGTGATAAACTTGCCACTTATTTATCAGTATTGAGACAAGAAAACCGTTTTACCAGTAGATTGTCTGTTTTTGAACTAGTTGGATTTGGGCGTTATCCTTATACCAAAGGGCGTTTAAATGCTGATGATTATAACCATATTTATCGAGCGCTCGATTTTTTAGATCTTACTGAATATAAAGACCGCTTTTTAGATGAATTATCTGGTGGTCAACGGCAACGAGCTTATGTTGCTATGGTGTTATGTCAAGATACTAAATATGTATTACTTGATGAACCACTCAATAATCTTGATATGAAACATGCTGTTGCCATGATGAAACAATTGCGCCGCGCAGCCGATGAGCTAGGTAAAACCATTGTGATTGTTATTCATGATATCAACTTTGCATCCGTATATTCAGATTACATCTTAGCGATGAAAAATGGTGAATTAATATACCAAGGCAATCCACAACAGATTATGAAAGCCAATATTTTAGAAGATATATTTGATACACCGGTCAAAATTGAAAATATTCACAATCAAAATATTGCTATTTACTATTAACAAATACAATGGAAATTAATTAATCTTAATAGTAAAAAAGTTACAATTGTTTAATTAAGTAAATAAAAATTATTGTTTACTATTTATTTCTAACCATGTTAAATAATTGGCAATATTTTTGTTGAGATAATTATAATGAAATTACAGGAAATAGCACTTTTAGCTGGTGTATCAAGGACGACGGCCAGTTATGTGATCAATGGAAAAGCCAAAAAGTACCGCGTTAGTGATAAAACAGTCGAAAAAGTTATGTCGGTAGTGAAAAAACATAATTACCAACCCAATGCGGTAGCAGCGGGGCTTAGAGCAGGTAAAACCCGGACTATAGGCATTATTATTCCTGATTTAGAAAACAACAGTTACACTCGCATAGCTAATTATTTAGAACAATTGGTAAGAAAGGAAGGATATCAATTACTAATTGCATGTTCCGAAGATAATCCACAAGTCGAAAGAGAGTGTGTCAAACACCTTCAGCAGCGTCGCGTAGATGCCTTAATTGTTTCTTCTTCGTTCGTTTCTGCTCAAGATTATTTTTTTTATGATGACTGGCAAAACGAAAAGATTCCATTATTTGCACTTGATCGAATATTATCCATCTCTAAATTTAGAAATATTGTAGGTGCAGATAAACAAGATTCTAAATCACTTGCTCAAGCATTTAATAACTTTGTACAAGATTCAGTAGTTTATATAGGAGCCCTAGCAAACTTATCTGTTAGTCAACTTCGTTTAGATGGTTTTAAAGATATCAAACTTGACAATTGTAATAAAGTTGATTTTTTATATGCAAATAATTATAGTCGACGAGATGCTGATTTAGCCTTTAGTCAATGGCTAGAAAGTCATGAATTGCCTAATGGCATATTTACTACCTCTTTTTCTTTATTACAGGGGAGCATTGATGCAATTTTAAGAAAATTTGGGCACTTACCTGAGAGTTTAACTATTGCTACCTTTGGAGATAATGAATTGTTAGATTTTTTACCATGTAAAGTCATATCACTTTCGCAAGATCATAAAGAAGTTGCCGATGTAACAATAAAACTGTTTTTAAACTATTTACATAACAATAATTACCAATCGGGCACTACAATAATTCCAAGACGATTGATCTATCGAGGTAGCTTAAGCCGTTAAGGTATTAATTGGCATAAAAAATATGTTAATTCTAAAACAGTTTAAATTAAAAAATAAGATCCAGATCACAAATTACTTATTAATAGACATAATTTATTTGATAATTAATGTTTATTTATTCATTATTGCTGAAACGATTCAATTGATTAAAGGATTTGTTTTTTCTAAGTCATTTTAGTCGACCCAATATTATTAACCCAGAGGTATTTATTATATGTTTCATTTAGTTAAAGAAAACATTCATTTAAATGAACAAGCTACCAATAAAACTGAAGCGATAAAAAAAATTGCTACGGCATTAACCAATGCAGGATTTGTTGAGGATGGTTATGTCGATGGAATGTTAGAACGAGAAGCACAAGCAGCCACATATCTGGGTATAGGTCTTGCTATTCCCCATGGAACTACTAAAACTCGCCATTTAGTCAAAAAAACAGGGGTACAAGTATTTTGTTTTCCTAATGGTGTTCAATGGGGGGATGATGGTGAAAAGGCCTATCTTGCAATTGGTATTGCAGCAAGCTCTGATGAGCATTTAGAATTACTCCGTCAACTAACTCACGTACTTGGAGCTGATGGGGTAGAGGAGAAAATTAAAAAAATTCAGACTGCCGACGAAGCAATTGCTATTTTAACTGGTAAAACAAGTTCTGAAGATAGCCAATTTTCTATAAATGAATCTGCATTATTATTGGATATTCCTGCTGATAGTTTAGCAACTTTACAAGCATTAAATGCATCACGTTTAAAACAGCAACATGCTGTAAATTCAAGCTTTATTGCCGATGTGTTGGACAATAAACCTACATATTTAGGTGATGGAGTTTGGTTAAATGATAGCAAACAAGGTAATTTAAAAAATGCTATGGCGATTAGTCGCACCATCAGTAATATTAATGAAGATGGTAAGCCTGTTAAGTTACTCATCACCATATCAGCAGTTGATGATTCTATTTCTGATATTGTAAATAATATTGCAACTTTAGTTTTTAACCAAAAATTACAATTACTATTATCAGCCAATACTGATGATCTTAGCAGCCTTCTTTTATCTGGTTCTGCGACAATAGAATCTAATAAATCAGAAATCCAATCGACATCTTCAAATGAGTCGACTGTGGCTGAATCGAATAATGAATCATTAAGTCGTGAATTTATTATTCCAAACGAAAATGGCTTACATACACGCCCGTCATCAGTTCTAGTAAAATTAGTTAAAGAGTTTAATTGTAAGGTTACTGTCGCTAATTTAGATGGTAAAGGTGAGCCAGTAAGTGCAACGAGTTTAATGAAAATTGTTGCACTAGGCGCTAAAAAAGGTAGTCGATTACGATTTACTGCAGTAGGTGAAGATGCTACTCAAGCGCTTGATGCTATTGGTAAAGCAATTGGGGATGGTTTAGGTGAGGGGACCGAATAATGACTTATCGTGTCGCAACAATAACTTTAAACCCAGCTTATGATCTTTTGGGTTTTTGTCCCAAAGTTGAGCTTGGTGATGTTAATTTAGTCCAAACCAATGCATTACTTGCTGCTGGCAAAGGTATCAACGTTGCTAAAGTTTTGTCGGATTTAGATGTTCAATTAACTATTGGCGGTTTTTTAGGTAAAGAAAATCGTGATGGATTTAACTTATTATTCAAATCATTAAATGTAATTGATAAATTTGAAACAATTGAAGGTCGTACTCGCATTAATGTTAAATTAACCGAGGAAAATAGTGAAGTGACTGACCTTAATTTTTCAGGCTTTACGATTAACGATCAAGATTGGCAACATTTTGTTACAAATTCTCTTGAATGGTTAAAAGACATTGACATGGTGGCTATCAGCGGTAGTTTACCAGTTGGAGTATCACTTGATAAATTTACTAAGTGGATGGAACAAGTTAAAGCGATTTGTCCAAAGATCGTATTTGATAGTAGCCGAGATGCATTAGTTGCAGGATTAAAAGCAAAACCATGGTTAATTAAACCCAATGACAAAGAGCTAGAAATGTGGGTAGGTCGCAAATTACCAACATTAGAAGATGTTAAAGCAGCTGCTATGGAGTTAGTTAACGACGGCATTGAAAATGTGGTGATCTCGCTAGGAAGTAAAGGCGCTTTGTGGGTAACTAAAAATGAAGCATGGCTTGCAAAACCACCAAAATGTCATGTAGTTAGTACTGTTGGTGCCGGTGATTCAATGGTCGCCGGGTTGATGTATGGCTTAATGACTAATCGTTCAATTAAAGATACTTTAGTCTTTGCATCAAGTGTTGCAGCTTTATCAGTTGGGCAAGCTGGTGTTGGTATATCTGATTGCCAAGCTGTAAATAATATGCTAGAAAAAATTGAAATAATTTCTGAATAGGAGTATTCATGAATATATATATTATTGAAGGTAGTAATACAGGGCCAGTAAATGGACGTTTGGCTAAAGCGGAATTAGCTTTAGCCGCAAACGAATTAAATCTAAATCTGGTTGATAATGCAACATCGGCTGATGTTATAGTTGCAGTAGGTTCTGGAACTATCAGTGATAAAGCAGTTGTTGGTAAAAAGGTTTATGCCGTTGATGATTTAAATCAAATTTTTGCTAACCCAAAACAGATTTTAACAGATGCGCAAAGTAAAGCGAGTGTTTATCAACAAACAGCCGAAGCTATGCCTGCCTCAAGCAATAATACCAGTATAAAACGTATTGTTGCGGTAACCGCATGTCCAACAGGTGTTGCTCACACCTTTATGGCAGCAGAAGCGATTGAAGAGGAAGCCAAAAAACGTGGATGGTGGTGTAAGGTTGAAACACGTGGCTCAGTTGGTGTCGGTAATGAATTAACACCAGAAGAAGTGGCTTCAGCCGATGTTGTAATTGCGGCTTGTGATATTGATGTTGATTTGAGTAAATTTGCAGGTAAAAAACTTTATCGCACCAAAACAGGTCCAGCTCTGAAAAAAACAGCACAAGAATTTGATAAAGCATTTGAAGAAGCAACCGTATATCAACCGTCATCAAATACTTCAACCGCTAAATCAAGCAACGAGAAAAAAGGTATTTATCAGCACCTTCTAACAGGTGTATCTTATATGTTACCAATGGTGGTTGCAGGTGGTTTGATTATTGCGCTTTCATTCGCTTTTGGTTCATTTGAAATGGTTGATGGAGTACAAAAATTAATTGGAGAATCGCATTTAGCCGAAATCGGTGGTCTTGCTTTCTCACTTATGGTGCCACTGCTTTCAGGTTATATTGCTTATTCCATTGCTGACAGACCCGGTCTTGCACCAGGACTTGTTGGCGGTTTGCTAGCAGTTTCGACGGGGGCTGGCTTTTTAGGTGGAATTATTATTGGTTATTTTGCAGGTTATCTAGCACTATTAATCACTAAATATTTACCATTACCAAAAAGTCTAGAGGCATTGAAACCAATATTAATCGTACCACTATTTGCAACGCTTATTACCGGTCTTGTGATGCAATTTATTGTTGGTACGCCTATTGCGTGGTTAATGAACGTTGTAACAGTATGGTTAAATTCAATGGGTACAGCCAATGCCGTTATATTGGGCGCTATATTAGGTGGCATGATGTGTACTGATATGGGTGGACCAATAAATAAGGTTGCTTATGCATTTGGTACAGGTTTAATTTCAGCGCAGGTTTATGCTCCAATGGCAGCGGTTATGGCTGGGGGCATGGTTCCACCTTTAGCAATGGGAATTGCGACATTGATTGCGCGCAAAAAATTTGCTAAAACTGAACAAGAAAGTGGTAAGGCTTCATTGGTATTAGGCTTATGCTTTATTTCAGAAGGAGCAATTCCATTTGCTGCGCGCGATCCATTACGTGTTATCCCATGTTGTATTGTTGGTGGTGCTATTACGGGTGGTATGGCGTTAGCCTTCGGTTCAACATTAATGACGCCGCATGGTGGTTTATTTGCTTTAGCAATTCCGGGCGTTGTTAAACCAGTAGTTGGTTACTTATTGTCTATTGTTGTTGGTGCCGTTATTGCTGGTGTAGCATATGCATTTATTAAACAACCAGAGTCAGAAGCTGTAACTGCTGCGTAATTTTAAACATATAAATAAAAGCGCCATCAAGTGATGGCGTTTTTATATAATATGACATTTAAGCTATTTTTTTACCCAGCGCTGTAAATCTTTAGGGATAAAATGATCCATTTGTTGTAGTATAGTTCGATGATCTTCCGAAACAATTAATGTTTTATAAAAACTATCTCGAACAAAACCTTCATTCACTGCATGTTGCAAAAAATTAAGCATTGGTTGCCAAAATTCTAACACATTAAATAATGCAACGGGCTTTTCATGATAACCTATTTGCATTGCTGTCCAAACTTCAAAAAATTCTTCTAAAGTTCCAGTTCCTCCTGGCATTGCAATAAAACCATCAGCTAATTCCGAAAGTCTTGCTTTGCGTTGATGCATATTATCCACTACTTCTAAACGAGTGATACCGTGGTGTGCTGTTTCGGCTTTGACTAAACGTTCAGGAATAATACCAATCACCTCACCGCCGTGCGCAAGTACTGTATTAGCAATAATTCCCATTAAACCTTTATTACCACCACCATAAATTAGCCGTCGATTTTGTTCTACTAAAGTTTTGCCTAATTGTTCTGCTTGTGTACGATATTCTAATTGGTTCCCTTCGCTTGCTCCGCAAAAAATACAAATATTTTTTTTCATAAATGCCATTTTACCTGTTAATAATATATTTAATTATCCTAGCATATCTATAGATTAATTTGATTACAAGCTGAGCAGTTAATTCTATTTGCTGTTTTAGAGATTGACATTGGTGTTATATATAGTTAATATTCATTCCGTTAAGTGTTCCTCCATAGTTCAGTCGGTAGAACGGCGGACTGTTAATCCGTATGTCACAGGTTCAAGTCCTGTTGGAGGAGCCAATTTCCGAATTTATAAAACTTGCTTATGGCAGGTTTTTTTATATGCAACCCATTCTGATTATTCGTTTCGTTATTACAGCAAATAGACCTAAATCCGAGTTTATTGGGTATGTATTTAGCCATTGCTAAATGGATTATTAGTTAAAATAGGATCAAAGCTTTGTGATAGTAAATTTTTGCTTTAGCATTGTGTTATTCTCGGCGCGGGGAAACAGCGTACAGCTGTTTTATGAACTAAATATAATAGCTCTAAAATCATACAAGAAACTAATTTAAGTTAAATAAACAAAACTAAACTCGCGAACAAGCTAAATTGTAATAACTAAGTTATATTTGTTTATCTAAGTTTTTAAGCATTTCGATGATCGGTCGATTGGCGTCAGGGAATTCGTCGGCATTCAGATCTTCTTGGTCAACCCAACGACTTGGTTGGCCTTCTTTAGCAAAAGGGACTCCATCCCACTCTTCAACTAAATATGCATGAATTGTAATATCGCGATCATCATAATTGTGGTTAAAGGTATCTAAAAATTGGGCTTGGTGGATATGGATGTCAACTTCTTCAGCGATTTCGCGTTGTAAGGTTTGATATGGCGTTTCTCCGGTCTCGATTTTTCCACCAGGAAACTCCCAAAAACCAGCAAGATGAGAGTCTTCTCCGCGTTGGGTGATAAATATTTGACAATTTTGTGAACGAATAATACCTACAGCAATTTCAATATGTTTATTCATAATTCTATTTGCCTATGAGTAAAATTTTGGGGGAAAGTTGTGACTTTCCCTTTCAACCTATTGTCGATCTTAATCGACGATTTAAGTATCAAATTTGTTTGATGATACTAAATTTTTTCCTTACTGAACAGCACCATGGCAATGTTTATATTTTTTACCTGAACCACAGGGGCATGGATCATTACGACCAACTTTGGCTTGAGTTCGTACTATTGGTTGCGAAGAAGCTCCTGCTGATAGTTCTTCATTTTCGCCATTTATACTCGCTACCGAATCATGGTTAGCTTGTTGTTTGGCCATTAGTTTTTCCATTTCTGCTAGGCGTTGGCGTTCAGCTTCGTCAACTTCTTCTTGTGAGCGAATTTGTACGCGACTCAAAATACCAATAACATCATATTTTAATGATTCTAGCATGTTAGCAAACATATTAAATGATTCACGTTTATATTCCTGTTTTGGATCTTTTTGTGCATAGCCGCGCAAATGAATACCTTGGCGTAAATAATCCATAGCTGCTAAATGTTCTTTCCAAAGCGTATCAAGTGTTTGTAACATAACACTTTTCTCGAAATGTCTAAATGTTTCAGCTCCAGTCATGTTTTCTTTTTCTAAATATTTGTCTTGAGCAATTTGTAAGATTCGTTCACGCAATGTTTCTTCGTGCAGATTTTGCTCTTCATCTAGCCATTTTGCGACCGGTAAATCCAAGTCAAAGTCTGTTTTTAGCGCAGTTTCAAGACCTGGTATATTCCACATATCTTCAATTGATTGTGGTGGAATGTATTGGTCTATTAGAGTGTTAAATACATCAGCTCGAATTGAATCAATGGTATCTTTTATATCGGTATTATCAAGTAAGCCGTTTCGTTCTCGGTAAATTACTTTACGTTGATCGTTGGCGACATCATCATATTCAAGAAGTTGTTTACGAATATCAAAGTTGCGACTTTCAACTTTCTTTTGAGCATTGGCAATGGCTTTTGTGACCCATGGGTGTTCAATAGCTTCACCTTCTTTCATACCCAATTTACGCATCATATTACCCATACGATCAGAGGCGAAAATTCTCATCAATGGATCTTCCAGTGATAGATAAAAGCGTGAAGCGCCAGGGTCACCTTGACGTCCTGCACGACCTCGTAGTTGGTTGTCGATACGGCGTGACTCGTGACGTTCAGTACCTAAAATATAAAGTCCACCTAACTCAATCACTTCTTCGTGTTTTGTTTGCCAAGCTTGTTTCGCTTTTTCGATGTCTTCTTGTGTTGGATTTTCAATTTTTGCTATATCATTTTGCCAGTTACCACCGAGCATAATATCAGTACCACGACCAGCCATGTTAGTTGCAATAGTAACTGCACCTTTACTCCCTGCATTAGCAATGATTTCAGCTTCTTGAGCATGGAATTTAGCATTTAGGACATTATGTTTGATACCTGCTTTTTTAAATGCTTGTGAAACTAATTCTGATTTTTCGATTGATGCTGTTCCGACTAAAACAGGTTGACCGCGTTTTACACATTCTTGTACATCAGATACAATTGCATTTATCTTTTCCTTTTCGGTCATATAGACAAGGTCGGATTGATCTTTTCGTTGCATTGGGCGATTAGTTGGAATAACAATCGTATCTAAACCATAAATTTGGTTAAACTCAAATGCTTCAGTGTCAGCAGTACCTGTCATGCCAGCTAGTTTTTCATATAAACGGAAATAGTTTTGGAAAGTAATTGAAGCCAGTGTTTGGTTCTCATTTTGGATTTTAACGTGCTCTTTTGCTTCAACAGCTTGATGTAAACCATCAGACCAACGTCGACCATCCATTGTTCTTCCAGTATGTTCGTCAACGATGATAATTTCGTTATCTCTGACAATATAATCAACGTCGCGATGGAATAGGTGGTGAGCGCGTAGGGCTGCATTAACGTGATGCATCAATACGATATTGCTCGGCGCATAAAGTGACTCATCACCTTTCATGATACCTTGTTTTATCAGTAATTCTTCAACTTTAACTAAGCCTCGTTCTGTTAAGTTAACTTGGCGAGATTTTTCATCAATTGAGAAGTCACCATCACCTTGGAACTGGTCAGAGTCTTCTTTTTCTTGATGGGTCAAGTAAGGAATGATTTTATCAACGCTAATATATCTGTCGGAACTATCTTCCGCTTGACCTGAAATAATCAGAGGTGTTCTTGCTTCATCAATTAAAATTGAGTCAACTTCATCGACTAAGGCGTAATGTAATGGACGTTGTACTCGAGCATCTTTGGTAAATACCATATTATCGCGTAGGTAGTCGAAACCATATTCATTATTGGTACCATAGGTGATATCTGCGTTGTAAGCCTCACGTTTTATGTGTGCGGGCATATTTGGTAGGTTAATCCCTACAGTTAAGCCCAAAAATTCGAATAAAGGACGATTATTTTCAGCGTCTCGCTGCGCTAAGTAATCATTAACCGTAACAACGTGTACACCTTTACCTGTTAGTGCATTTAAGTAGGCAGGTAATGTCGCTGTTAAAGTTTTACCTTCACCCGTACGCATTTCAGCAATGCAACGTTCATTTAATACCATACCACCGATTAACTGCACATCAAAATGACGCATGCCAAATACACGTTTACTCGCTTCACGTACCACTGCGAAAGCTTCTTCCAAAATATCATCTAATTGGGTCCCAGAGGCAATCCTGTCTTTAAATTCTGTAGTTTTTGCTTTTAGTTCATCATCAGTTAATGCTTCCATGGCTGGTTCAAGTGCATTAATTTTTTCAACTCGTTTACGCATACTTTTTAATACGCGCTCATTGCGGCTACCAAATACTTTTGTTAATAATTTTAATAACATAACTTTTCTCTTGTTTTTTAATACGGATTTTAAGGCTTTTACCTTGAATAAAAATTAGTTTTATTTGTGCGTAAATTCTAAGAGGTAGTTTTTGGTCCAGCTCGTATGCCGTTGTAAGGGGATAGTCGGATTGCCTTGCTATGGGAAAGATCATCATAATTGGGCGTTATTAAAAGTACTACAGTATGCTGTTTTGGGGAACATGCTAGTGTTGGTAACTTTCTTTGTGCTGTTTCTCTGTGATCTTGTACAATGGATGTAATAGCAATAATTCCACTGTGCGAAACATCAGATTCCGATGGAAGCGCTTCGTTTTGACATAAACCAAACCCAGCAGCAATCACACCTAATAATAAGTGCGATAAAGCGGTTTTGATAATCAATCGTTTGTTGAGTTTTTGCCAATAGTTGATGACGATCATAATCTGCGCATTTTAGCATTTTTTAGCAAAATAAAAAACCCTTATTACAAGGGGAATAATTTAATAAAAGGAATTTTAATAAGATGATAGGTTTATAAAAACTCGCTTTTTTTCGGTAATGATAAGCGAGTTTTTGTTAATTTAACTTCCCTCAATCCAACCATACTAAAAATTGAATCAAGGAAAGAGATAAAGGAATAAATATTATTCCACCATTAATTGCCCCATCATGCCAGTTGTTTCATGTTCAATAATGTGACAGTGATACATGCGAAGCCCAGGAAGATTTTGCTGTATTTTGATGGTAAGTTTTTCGTGTGGCCGCAAATTAATGGTATCTTTTAAGGCAATATAATCAGGCTGAGTTTTTTTACCATTTAACTCGTGCGATTGTACAATAAATTGTGCGCCATGGATGTGGAAATTGTGATCCATATGGGAGTTATTAAATATTGTCCATTCTTCAATATCGTGAATTTTGCTTTTTAGATCAATTCGCGACATATCATGACGTTTACCATTAATTAAAAATAACACACCACCACGCGGCTCTTTCATGTCCATTACTTCGGTATATTCCAGTAATTTATGGACGACAGCTGGCCCCATATTAGGTAGTTGGTTTAATGTGTTTGGTAAGGTGATTGGCTCGGATTTAGTCAGTGTTAACTCACCTAGTATTATATCTTGTTCTGGCGGTACATTGCCCATTTTATTGCGATCATATCCGATTGATTGTAAATATACAGTACCAGTTTGTTTTGGTATTATGACTAATTCAGCACGTTCAGCCGGAGTTAATAATAAGGGTTTGGTAAGCAGATAGGGTTTAGCTAATAGTCCACCATCAGTGCCAACTAAAAAGACATCGCAGTTAGGGATAGAAAGATTGAGATATCGACCTGAACACGAATTCCATACTCGGATATGTGTGGCTGAATCTATTTTGATTTTTGGGCGGTAACTGCCATTTATCAATACAAATTGGCCTTCACGTCCATTCATCCAATCAACCATTGAATTATCAGCAATTTGGCCTTTGTCGGTTAATTTTAAGTCAGAAAAGAACCAATTTTGTTCAGGGAACGATGCAAGTGGATCGTGTTTGCTACGAACAATAAATGTACCAGCTAAACCTCGATAAACTTGTTCTGCTACTGTATTGTGTCCGTGAGGATGATACCAATAAGTGCCAGCCGTATCTTTAGGAATGGTAAACTCATAAGTTCGACTGCCTCCTGCTGGAATTTCGTTTTGTGGGTTGCCGTCTTGATCAGATGGAATGAGCAAGCCGTGCCAATGAATTGTCGTTGATTGAGTAAGTTCATTTTTTACAGTGATTTTAACATGGTCTTCTTCAAATACTTCAATTTTCGGACCAGGTATCATTCCATTATAGGTCCAAAATTCCGTGGTTAAATCTGGCGTTAATGCAATTTTGGTTGGTTTTATATGTAATGTTGCTTCAAAAACACCTTTTTTCTTGCTCTCATTTTTTAAGTTGGTCAAAGTTGGTAGATCCATTCCTTGTGGTAGTGCTGAAGTCGATAAAAGTTTTTGCGGCATTTGATTGTGATTCATGTCCATATTCATGTGTTGGTGCATATTATCCCCCTTTTGACATTCATCAGAATTAGTATCACACATTGTGTCATGCATATTATTGTTCCCCATTTGGGCTATAGCTTTAGTTGCGACCAATCCACCGATAGCTGTGGTAATATTTATCAAAAAATTTCGACGTTTCATGATGTTCCTCAAAATAGTTAATTTTAACAATAACCTGATGGTTATACTGATAAAACAAATATCAATATAATTCAGTTATTGCTTGTAGTGTTACTTACTGCTTTTATTTACATAAACCAATTAAACAGCTTGCGGTGGTCTTAACTCTGGAATAAATTCGTTATATTGTAGAATAGGCTTAATGGGCAGATATCGTTCACTGCTAGACGAAATATAAAGTTTTGCAGGAAAATTAGAGTTCAAAATATTACAGGTTGAACACTGATGAAACAAAGCACAAGCTGATATGATTGTGTTTTTTCGCAAAACCAAAACTGGCTCGTTAGAAATAGATTCGTGTTTAGGTGTTAATTCAGATGTGGAATGAGCAGAATGACAAGTTAAAACTGGTGATAATAATAAGTTAGATAAATGCCATGAAGAATAACTAAACAAAAATAGTATTGATGCTAATACAATTATTTGGCAAATTGGTTTATTTTGGGGTGTTATAGGCATCTTGATATCTCGCTATTTTTTGTAAAATAAATAATAGCCCTACTTAAAGTTTAAATATCACCTTGATATAACTAGTTTAATTTAATTGTATTGATTTGTCGACTTGTCTATTAATATATTAAAAATACTAAAATTTTAAGTTAATGTGTAAAAAAATAAGATAATTATGACGTGTTCTGGTATGATATTTAACAATAATAATTGGCAAATAATATTGATATGAAGATTCTTTTTGGTGTTCAAGGAACAGGAAATGGCCATGTCAGTCGTTGTAGAACTTTAGCTAAAGCATTAAAAAAAGCTGGAGCTGATGTTGATTATATTTTTAGTGGACGTGATCCTAAAGACTATTTTGATATGCAAGTTTTTGGTGATTATAAGACTTATCGAGGTGTCACCTTTGCAACACTAAATGGTAAAATTAATTTTCGTAAAACCATACAACGAATTCGTGCTTTCAGGCTGATTAAAGACGTGCGGGAACTCGATTTATCAAAGTATGATTGTATTATTAGTGATTTTGAGCCAGTCACTGCTTGGGCCGCACATCATCAGCAACGTGACTGTTTAGGTATAAGTAATCAGGCCGTATGCCAATATCTTAAACCTAAAGAATATGGGTTAGTTGCCAATGTAATTATGAAATATTATGCGCCAGTTACTAAGCCTATTGGTTTGCATTGGTTTCATTTTGGGCATAAGTTATTGCCACCGATGATTGATTCATTTAATGCCACACCAACAGAAGATGGCAGCATTGTGGTTTATTTGCCGTTTGAAGGTATAGATGAAATCATTGGTATGTTAAAACAATTTCAAGATCATCAATTTATCTGTTTTCACCCAGATATAAAGCAAGAATCGCAACGAGGTAATATTAATTTTCAACCTCTTAGTCGTGATAGTTTTACGCAAGCTTTAGTCAATTGCTCTGGCATTATTTCAAATACGGGCTTTGCATTGATTTCTGAAGCATTAACGCTTGGTAAAAAGATTCTTACTAAGCCTGTGGCAGGTCAATTTGAACAAATTTATAATGCTCAATGTTTACGATCTCTTGATATGGCAACGGTTATGGAAAGTTTAAACTGTATCAAACTTAAGTATTGGTTAGATTTACCTTCACCAAAACCAATAATATACCCTGATGTTGCTACAGAATTGTCTAATTGGATCGTTGCTGGACAAAAAGAGTCGTTACTTTCTTTAAGCGAACGACTTTGGAGTCAAACCATCTTTCCTGAGCATGTCAATCAGCGAATAAAATCTTTAGGGTATGTGTAAAGGAACGGATATGATATTAAGTATTATTGTAGCCATGGCCGATAATCGTGTAATTGGTTTAAATAATCAAATGCCTTGGCATTTACCTGCAGATTTGGCATGGTTTAAAAAAAATACACTTAATAAACCTGTTATTATGGGAAGAAAGACATTTGAGTCTATTGGCCGTCCACTACCAAATCGTCATAATATTATTATTTCAAAGCAAGCACCAAGTGAACCTAATTCAATTCAAAATGTAAGTTGGGTTCAATCAATTGATGCCGCTATACTGTTAGCACAAAAACAGAATGTTGATGAGGCATTTATTATTGGTGGTGGTAATATTTATAAGCAGACTTTACCGTTAGCAAATCGACTTTATTTAACGCACATAGATGCGGAACTACAGGGGGATACCCATTTCCCTGATTATTCACCTGAGCAATGGCAAGTTATTTATCAAGAAGGGCATCAACCGGATGATAAAAATGGCTATTCATATCAGTTTGAAATTTTAGAAAGAAAGTAATAAATATTAAACCTAATTGCCACTAAAAAAGTGGCAATTTAACATGCTAATTAACCTTGAAAACGTTTAGCTTCAATAACATCGGGTAGTTGTTTTATTTTATTGAGCACTCGATTTAACGAATCCTGATCAAAAATTTCCATATCTACGTCGATAGTGGCTAATTGTTGCTTCATATCTGAACGGCTCATTAAACCAAGAACATTAACCTTTTCATTAGCTAAAATCGTAGTGATATCTCGCAATAAACCACTTCGATCGTTGGCAACAATCTTTATCACCATGGTATAACTTGATTGGGTATTGTTGTTCCAAACAGCGTGAGTAATACGTTCAGGCGCATGATTTTTAAGTTCTTGCAATTGCTCACAATCAGCTCGGTGAATTGAAATACCTCGCCCGTGAGTTACAAACCCCACAATTAGATCGCCAGGAATAGGGCGGCAACAGTTTGCAATGGTATACATTAAGTTACCCACACCCTCAATAATAATTTCACTGCCTTTTTTATTGTTGAATTTATTAGTATTTTTAGCTTGTATATTTGTTTTTTGGGCAATCTGTTTTAATGCTGCTTCATCTTCCTCTTCAGCAGTTGGTTTATTAAATTGTGCATTGATAAAATTAACTAATTGATTAATCCTTACATCACCACTACCAATACCAGCTAATACCTCGTCAAATGAATGAGCGTTATATTTATTAATTAAGATTTTTTCGACACTTTTTATACTAATGTTTAAAGGTTCAAGTTCACTTTGTAAAATTTGCTCACCTGTGGCGATATTTTTATCTCGATCTTGCTTTTTAAACCAGGCTTGAATTTTAGCTCTGGCACGACTACTATTAACGAATCCTGTATTCGGATTTAGCCAATCTCGACTAGGATTTGGCTGTTTTTGGGTAATGACTTCAACTTGATCGCCCATTTTTAAATTGTAGGTAAATGGTACAATTCGCCCGCCTACTTTGGCTCCAATACAGCGGTGTCCCACATCGCTATGTATATGATAAGCAAAATCAAGTGGAGTTGACCTAGCAGGCAAGTCAACAACATCACCTTTAGGCGTAAAAACATAAACTCGGTCATCAAAAATTTGGCTACGAACGGCTTCTTGTATTTCACCACTCTCTGACATTTCTTGTTGCCATGTTAATAATTTACGCAACCAAGAAATTCGTTGATCATAGGCTGTCATTTTGTCGGTACTGCCTTCTTTATATTTCCAATGTGCGGCAATACCGAGTTCAGCCTCATTGTGCATTTTTTCAGTACGAATTTGAATTTCGATTGCTTTATCTTGTGGACCATAAACAACAGTATGGATCGATTGATAACCATTTGGTTTAGGATTTGCTACATAATCGTCAAATTCTTTTGCGATATGTTTATAATGGCTGTGGACAATACCTAATGCATTATAACAATCTTCAATACGATCGCAGATAATACGCACAGCACGAATATCATATAAATCTTCGAATTGAAGGTGTTTACGCTCCATTTTTCGCCATATACTATAAATATGTTTAGGGCGACCGTAAACTTCAGCACGAATATGATCTTGATTCATCAAATTTTGTAAATAGCTTACAAATTGTTTGATGTACAATTCTCGATTCAATCGCTTTTCTTGCAATTTTTTTGCTATTAATCGATATTCATCTGGATGTAAATAGCGGAAGCAGAAATCTTCTAGTTCCCATTTTAATTGACCTATGCCTAAGCGGTTGGCTAAAGGCGCATAGATGTTAAAACATTCTTTAGCAGCAAGGACCTGTTCTTCTTGAGGTGCATTGATTAAATTGCGTAAGTAGGTAATGCGTTCTGCTAATTTAATTACTACACTTCTGAAGTCATTTACCATCGCTAGTAGCATTCGGCGAATGCTATCAATTTGTTCGGAAGTAGCACTACCGTTACGAATTGCTCGTAATTGGCGAATTTCTTTCATCTTAACAATGCTAGAAATAATATGAGAAATTTCTCGATCAAAATCTTCTGGAATATCTTCTCGGCGAATAATTTTGCTATCAACAAAGGGAAGCAATAAGGCAGCACATAAACTATTAATATCCATATTAAGTGTCGATAGAATTTCGACCATTTCTATCGCATTTTGGAAACAGAAAGTTTGTTCTAATGCACCTGCGCTATTTTCAAAACAAAAATCCCAAACTTCTCTAAACTTTTTATAAGACGTAGGATTGGTTAATAACAATTCTTGTTTTATCCATTGTTCTACATCAAATTGAGCAAGGGAATAGTGTTCTTCACTATGTTGGTGTGCGCCTCTAATCGATACCATAACTTATGTTCCTGATTTTATTAGCAACAACATTGATTCAATGTGTTTGGTTTGCGGAAACATATCTAAAATAGCAACTTGAGCAATTTGATATCCTGCATCGATAAGTTGTTTGCTATCTCGTGCTAGTGTAGCAGGATTACACGATATATAAACAATTTTTGAAGGGGCTAATTTTGCGATTTCAGTTGTTGCATTAAACGCACCAGCTCTTGCTGGATCTAATAATACTTTATTATATTGTGATTGACTCCATATCGAAAATTGTTGAGTATCATCTAAATTGCAGGTTAAAAAATTGGTTTCCGCACAAATCTCAGTACTATTTAATATAGTGTTAAATTTTGCTTTTTCAACTAGGGCATCAACACCTTCAACACCCGTTACAGTTTTACTTAATTTTGCTATAGGTAATGAAAAATTGCCCATTCCGCAAAACAGATCTAAAACCCGATCTGTTGGTTGTAAAGTTAGCCAGTTAAGCGCCTGTTCGATCATCTTTTGATTAATTTTACAATTTACCTGAATAAAATCTAGAGGGCTGAATGTTAATTTTAAATGATTAATTAAATAAAAATGCTCAGTATTACCGGCAATATGTATTAAATCGTCGCCGTGAAAATAAAGCGAGATATTGTTATTTTCGGCGAATTCTTTTAATAGGTTAACATCATGATTACTTAGAGGCATAGTGTGCCTTAAAACAAGAATAATACCGCTATCGACCGAAATTAGTTCAACGTGACCCAGTGCTTTTTTCTGTTTTATGTTATTGAGCATGCTTAGTAATGGCGATAGCAATGAATCTAATTCATCAACTAATACAGGACAATGTTTGATATTGATTATTTGATTAGATTCAGCTTGGCGAAATCCAATTGCTAATTGGCCTTTAACGATATTAATTGAAAGTCTTGCTCGTCGACGATAATGGAAAGGTTGATCGGCAATAATTTGCGGTGAATTTTTAACGATATTTGTTAAAGGTTGTCCTGTCTCTTTTTGTAATAGATTTATCAACGCATCATATTTTGCTTGTTGTTGCATCTGTGGTGCAATATGTTGTAGCTCACAACCTCCACATTGTTGATAATATTCACATAGAGGTTTAACGCGGTATTTGCTTTGATTATGATATCTAATGACTTTAGCTTTAGCGTAATTTTTTTTATTTTCAGTTAACTCAATATCAACGGTTTCATCAGGCAAGGCTGATTTTACAAAAATTGTTTTACCTTTATGATTGGCCACACCTTGCCCAAAGGCATCTAAAGATGAGATAGTTACTGTCAATTTTTGTGATGTGAACTTTTTTCTTTGTGGAGTATAAAAATTAACCATAGACGTTTTTATTTATGTTAAGCGCTTTAATAAAGCTGTTTTGACATGCAGTGGTACTAAATTTGTTATATCACCGCCATGGTAGGCAACATCTTTTACTATTGTCGATGAAATAAATCCCATTGCAATTGATGGCATTAAAAAGATAGTATCTAAATCAGATTTTAATGCACGATTCATTTCGGCAAGTTGCCTTTCGTATTCAAAATCGTGTGTTGTACGAACGCCTCGAACGATAACTGTGGCATTATGGGTTTGTGCAAAATTAGCCATTAAATTGTCAAAGCCAATAACTTCGACATTGAGTAAATGTTCAACTGCTGTTGACGCTAAATTTACGCGTTCTTCTAGAGTAAAGAGTGTTTTTTTATTAGGATTTTCGGCAATAGCGACAATTAATCGAGGAAACAGTAACGAAGCTCGTGTAACAAGATCAATATGACCATTAGTGATGGGATCAAAAGTACCCGGAAAAATAGCAGTTAAACTTTTGCTTTTCATATTTAATATTATCCATTAGGTATGATGACTGTATCATACCTAATTTTACTTAGGATTGTTAGTTTAACCGTGCAAAATTCTTTTGCTCAATTTGCTGGATTTCTAGTAATGTAAATATGAAAAAGCTAGATGTTATTAATATACAGCAATAATTAAGTCAAACAACTTATTAATTTATAAAAAATTGGTAAGCAGTGTAATGTTCATATATTTGTTTTGGTTGTAAAAAGCAGCTTGGTTGTGGCCAGTCAGGATGATTAGGGCTGTCCGGTAAAAATTGGCTTTCTAATGCTATGCCAGCAAAATTTCCATATTCACCATTATGCCGGTTTGGTGTATGTTGTAAAAAGTTACCTGTATAAATCTGTAATGATGGTTTGGTTGTAGTAACATTCATTGTTACTTTTTTATCAGATGAAATGAGTTGAGCGGCTATCGCTTTGGTTTTATCTAATAAATAAGCATGATCATAACCACCAGTTATTTGCCTTTCTGCGCTTTCAAGTAGTTTTTCCGATAAAAGTTTTGGTTGACGTAAATCCATATCGTGCATGGCAACACTAACTAAATCCTTATTAGGGATACCATTGGTATTAACTGGCAAATAATAGTTAGCATTTACTTTTAATCTGTGATTAAGTACATCCTTGCTTATTTCACCATCTAGATTAAAGTAAGCATGATTAGTCAAATTCACTGGCGTAGTTTTTGTTGTAGTTGCATTAAACAAGATAATTACTTGATTGTCATCGGTTAGTTTATACGTTACAGTTACATTCAGCTCACCAGGAAACCCTTGATCACCATCAGGTGAAATCAAAAGGAAAGTCACTTGCTGATCGGAGCAAGATTGAATTAACCATAATTGTTTATCGAAGCCTAATTTGCCGCCGTGTAACTGATTTACACCTTGATTCGCGGTGAGATGATATTGTTTATTGTCAATATTAATAGTAGCATTGGCAATACGGTTAGCATATCGGCCTATTGTAGCACCTAAATAGGCATCCTGTTGTTGGTATTGTTCAAGTGAGCGACAGCCGAGTAATACTTCTCGATTCTGTCCATTAACGGGCAATTCACAGGAGAGCCATGTAGCTCCCCAGTTTGAAAGTTTTATTCGCATTCCTTGTTTATTGGACAGTTCAATAATTTGCGTTATAGGCATATCGCGTGTGCTCCTTCACTTGGTTTACAGACATAAAAATCTTCTTTAATACCGAATTTTTTAGCATAACTATCGCTAACAACCGTTTTAACAGCATCAACTTTATCTTTTGGTACTAATGCCACAACACAACCACCAAAGCCACCGCCTGTCATGCGAACACCGCCTTGTTCACCAATTACACCGTGAATTATTTCAACTAGATAATCAATAGCGGGGACTGTAATTTCAAAATCATCACGCATTGAATTGTGACTCTGTGCCATGAGTTTTGATAATAATTTATAATCACCATCTGTAAGAGCTTGTGCTGCTTTTAGTGTGCGTTCATTTTCAGTGATTACATGATGAGCTCGTTTAAAGACAATTGGATCGAGCGTGTTTTCAATATGTTGTAATTCAGTTAAGGACGCGTCTCTTAAGGCTTTTACCCCAAGAGCTTGAGCTGCTGCTTCACACTGTTTGCGTCGAGTATTATATTCACTATCAACTAATCCTCGTTTGATATTTGAATTGATGATAACCACAGCAAAATCTTTAGGAATTGAAACTGGTTTAACTTCTAATGAACGACAGTCAATTAACAATGCATGTTGGCTTTGTCCAAGGGCAGATATTAATTGATCCATGATGCCACAATTGCAACCAACAAATTGGTTTTCGGCCTCTTGACCAATTAAGGCTAACTTGGTGCCATCTAAAGCTAAGTTGTAAAGAACTTGGAACATTTTAGCTACCGCAACCTCTAGAGATGCTGATGAACTTAGTCCTGCTCCTTGAGGAACGTTTCCACTAATAGCAAAATCGACGCCATGGATATTATTTGCATATTTTTTTAAGTGTTTTACCACCCCACGTATGTAGTTAGCCCACATATAATCCGGATGTTTTTCAATAGGAGAATCTAAAGAAAATTCATCTTGTTGATTATCATAATCAACCGCAATAACTCGGACAAGATTATCAGAACGTTTGTGACAACTTATTATCGTTTGATAATCGATGGCACAAGGTAAAACAAAACCATCATTATAATCGGTATGCTCGCCAATCAAATTTACACGACCAGGGGCTTGTATCAGTGTATCGGGTTTATAATCAAATTTAGATTCAAATGCTTGTGTAGTTGCTTTGATTAATGCGTTCATTTATTTATCCTTTTTGTCTTTATAATGCACATCACTAACGTTACGTAACCTTTCAGCTGCTTGCTCTGGGGTTAAATCACGTTGTACTTCGGCTAACATTTCGTAACCTACCATAAATTTTTTTACTGTGGCGGAACGTAATAAAGGGGGATAAAAATGTGCATGTACTTGCCAATAATCATTTTTATCTTGCATAAATGGCGCACCATGCCAGCCCATAGAGTATGGGAAAGAGCAATGAAATAAATTATCGTAGCGACTCGTTAATTTTTTGAGCGCAATAGCTAAATCACTTTGTTGTTCGTCATTTAATTGGGTTAATTGTGGAATGTGAGTTTTTGGTAATAATAATGTTTCAAATGGCCATATTGCCCAAAAAGGAACAACGGCAAGCCAATACTTGGTTTCTACAACGATTCGCTCACGATTAATAAGTTCCTTTTCAGCATAATCAACCAATAAATTGCGATGATATTTTTCAAAGTAATTACGCATATTTAGATCTTCGCGGGCAATTTCATTCGGTAAAAAGCTATTTGCCCAAACTTGTCCATGTGGATGAGGGTTAGAGCACCCCATTGCTGATCCTTTGTTTTCAAACACTTGTACCCAAGGATAGTTTTCGCCCAACTCTTGCTGCTGTTCTATCCAGGTTTTAATTACTCCTTCAATTGCAGGTAAATCAAGTTCAGGTAATGTTTTACTGTGATCGGGTGAAAAACAGATAACTCGACTAGTGCCTTTTGCGCTTTGCATTTGGAATAATGGATCGGCGTTTTTTGGTGATTCTGGAGTATTTTCCATTAGTGCTGCAAAATCATTAGTAAAAACAAATGTTCCCTTATATTGGGGGTTGATATCTCCTGTTACCCGTTTATTTCCTGGGCACAAAAAGCAAGTCGGATCATAACTTGGTTTTTGCTCTTCGTTTAATACTTCTTGTTGCCCTTGCCATGGGCGTTTTGCCCTATGTGGTGAAACAAGTACCCATTGATTGGTCAATGGGTTGTAACGACGATGAGGATGGTCAACTGGGTTAAAAATATCCATTTTTGCCTCTTCTGTTAATTTTGTATGTTTTATAAAATGTATTGTTAATCAGGATAGCCTTGAGGGTTATTTGATTGCCAATTCCAAGAATCTTTTACCATGTCATCAAGCGTGAGTTTGGTTTTCCAACCTAATATTTGCTCAGCTTTATTAGCATCAGCCCAGAATGCTGGTAAATCACCTGCTCGTCTTGGGGCAAAGTGCCAATTAAGAGGTTTTCCTGATGCTTTTTCAAAAGCTTTAATGACTTGTAATACGCTATAACCAACACCTGAGCCTAAATTGTAAATATGCACACCAGCTTTGTTTTGATCGGTTTTGAGTGCAGCGATATGCCCATCCGCCAAATCAACAACATGTATAAAATCACGAACGCAAGTTCCATCTACTGTTGGATAATCATTACCAAAAACAGCTAATGACTCTCTTTTGCCTACAGCAACTTGGGTAATATAAGGCATAAGATTATTAGGAACACCAAGTGGGTCTTCGCCCATTAATCCACTTGGATGGGCTCCAACAGGATTAAAATAACGTAGTAAAGTTAGTGACCAATCGGGCTCAGCAACGGCCAAGTCCATAATACATTGCTCAACCATTAATTTACTTTTTCCATACGGACTAGTAGGTAAACCTTGCGGTAATGTTTCAACATAAGGAACAGGGGCTAATTCGCCATAGACAGTGGCCGACGAACTAAATACTAACTGTTTAACGCCTGCAGCTCGCATTGCTTTCATCAGTACGATACTGCCGTAGACATTGTTTTCATAATATTCTAGTGGTTTGTGAACTGATTCACCGACGGCTTTTAGGCCAGCAAAATGGATCACCGCTTTAATGTCATGTTCTGAAAAAATCTTAGTTAATAGTTTTTCATCGCATACATCGCCTTGATAAAAAATGACGGATTGCCCAGTAATTTTTTGTATCCTATCCAGTACTGATGCTTTACTGTTAAACAAATTATCAATAATAATTGGTGTATAGCCAGATTTAATTAGTTGAACACATGTGTGACTTCCTATATATCCACAACCACCAGTTACTAATATTTTCATAATAAAACCTTCATCTAGTCAATAATAGTTATAGTGAGTGTCTGCTAATCTTCAGACCCTTCACTGTTGTTATGTTTCCACAGATCCCATGGTCCACGCCCTGATAATGTAAAGGATGAAATAAGCGTAAAACTAAATGCGATCAAGCCAAGGATTAAATATGCTCCTTCGAAACCTATTTTAACATACATTAACCCTGCAAAAGTGGACATAAACATGATAGATAATTGTTTTGCAAAACAAAATGCGATTAAGTAAACGGTTGCTGATAAGTGAATAGGGAAGTGTTTGGTAATATATTTAAATGCACCGACAAGTAATAAAGGTGCTTCGAACATATGTAGCGTTTTTAATATCACCACTTCAACTGCTGTACTGGCAAATGCTGAACCTGTAATACGAATAGACATGATAGCACCAGCAATAAGTAATGTATTTTTACTGCCTATTTTCATTACAATCAGAGGAGCAAAAAACATCACAGTGGCATTTAAAAATTCACCGAGCGTAGTTACATAGCCGAAAGCTTCACGACCCACTTGTTCGTTAGTAAAAAATGAGGTGAAAAAGTTTGCAAATTGTTGATCAAATACATCATAAGTACAAGCAACCCCAATTATGTAAAGCATGAAGAACCATGTCTTACGCATACTAAGTAAATCAAGGGCAAGTTTTAGATTGAATGGCTTTGGTTTATTTAATCCCATTTGCTCAACGACTTCAGTCGTTGTGGTTTTTGCAGGATCGGCGATTTTAACTAAAATTAAAAGAATCAATGCAAATCCAGAACATAACCAAAAAACGGCATTGACATCTTTAGAAATCATAATTCCAACAAACGAAGCACATATAGCCCAACCAAAACAGCCAAACATACGACAACGACCAAATTCAAATCCACTACGTCGACTTATTTTTTCGACAAGAGCTTCAATAGCTGGTGCACCACCACTAAATACCATACCAAGATAAAGCCCTCCAACAATTGCGCCCAAGGTGACATTTAATTGAAGTAATGGCCCTAAAACGAAGATAAAAAATGGACCAAATAGTACAAGAAGAAGTGTGATAACCCAAAGAAGGTGTTTCTTTAACCCTAGTTTATCAGAAATTAACCCGAATAAGGGTTGAAAAAAAAGCGCAAATAGTGAAATAAATGAAAAAACGTACCCCGTATTAGCCTCATCAAGCCCATTCATTTTTAGCCAAACAGGAAAAAAAGGGCTGTATGCTCCCATAATAAAAAAGTATAGAAAGAAGTAAAGACTGAATATCCAATAATTCTTATTACTTAGTGATGACTTTATTTTTTGATTCATAATGAACTTCCTTTGTTAGGCTTTAAATGATCACACAATCATTTAAAAAACTTTTACATGTATATGAACAGGTAAGTTATTTGTTGGGGGCGATAATAGCACTAAAATAATTTTGAAAAAGTGATCTAGATAACATTTTATGAAATCGGTTACATTTAATGTTAAATTAATTTTTGTTAAAAAAGTTTCAGGTAGATATGTGTTTGAGTATAATTTTCGTGTTTTATGATGGCAATAATGCAAATTAAAGATCGTCAATCTGCTAAAGAGAAGGTTTAAAATAATTAATTGGAATAAAACAAATAAAGTGCAGCTATTGATTGAAATCGATTACATTTTTCTGTTTACACTTTCTTGAGTCTATTGTAATTGACTATGATTTAAGTAAGCTAAACAATTAACATTTATACTGAAACGTATATTTACCTGAAACTTTTTGACAAGGAATTTTTTATTAATTAGTATTAGCTTAACTTTTTATTATTAATTTGTTTAATCTTAATTAAATTGGAAAAATTAGATAACCTAATGGTTAATTACCTAGTTTTAATTGATTTTATTCGTTCCTCAAAATCTGACCAATAATAATAACCATCATTATTAACAGAAGCATTTTCTAAATGAAGTTGATAATGTTGTGGTAAATTATTGTCATCAAGTGCTAGCCCGTTATGGAGTTGTTCAAAACTTTGATAAATATATTCGGCTTTAAAAAAGTATTCGCCTGTAGATAGGTGACGAAAACGCTGTAAAGCTACTTTTCCACCAATTGGGGTTATTTCAAATTGATTTGGTAGTTGGTAGTCTTTAAAGTCTAATGCACCCAGTAATGAAGCGATGGTACTATCGTGTCCAATAAGTAAATTGACTTTACTATCCTGTAGCATAAGATCGTTTATCATGTTGATAATAAGTGCCGCTGAATGTTTAGCAAGTGTCTTAGAATGGCAAACTAAATTTATATATTGATTACGAATTGCGCTAATTTGTTGCCACTGCTCTTGGCTAGTTAGTCTACCCCATGCAATTTGTTCTTTTGGAAAGGCCGAATAGTATTGCAATAAGAATGCATCAACGGCTGAAATACCTATCGCAAGTGGTCCGAGGAGTGCTGGTTCTTCATGTTTTTTAAAATAAAGTTCGGATGGAATATCGGCTAAATCGCATTTATATTCAGCATATAATTTTGAATGCTTATAATCCAAAATATCGGAAAGGGTTTCATAAGCTGGTGCTAGGCTTTTAAAAATATTGGCTGCTTTGTCAGCTTCTTCAATATCACGCAAAACCGCATTTTTAAACTCAGTTGAATCGTCTTGCAAGCTAGGATCGAAAATCGGATCCATTTTTTCAATGGCATATTTATGATGAATAGGAATATCATACCCAGCAAAGGCACCAGCTGTCATAAATTGAGCTGTCGCGACGGTTCTTTGCAAACTATTAGAATACACGAATAATTCAGTATTATGTTTTGATAATTTTATATTGTGTTTTTCAAGCCAAGTCGATAAATAGCGGCCAAAATAAACTTCTAATATTCCACCACGAGTGGTCAAATAACCATATGGATGATCCCATTTAGGCCATTTAAAGGGAGTCACTTTTTCTAAAAACTGCAAAGTATTTTGTAATGGCGTACGAATACCATGACGGCTAAGTATAACGATTTTATCTAATTGGTAATGGTTATTTTTCATTTTGTGATCCATCCTTGTTTATGTAAATAATCTAAAATAAAATCACGTTGTTCATTATTTATTGTATTTGCAATTTTATCACTCCAACCACCGGTTTTTTGATTAGTACTACGGTTTTGATAGTAATCACCTATTTGGGTATCATATTTTGCTAAAGTTGCATGATCAAGTGGTTGATATTGGTTTTCAAAAAAGAGAAGCTCTTTAGGTAACCTCGGTTTTATTTCTGGATTATGATCGGGGTAACCAAGGCAAAGCCCAAAAAGAGGAAGAACATATTTTGGTAACTCAAGTAATTGGGTTACTTTATCAAGATCATTTCGCAGTCCACCAATATACACAGCACCAAGTCCTAAGGATTCAGCCGCTATTACTGCATTTTGAGCCATAATTGCTGTATCAACACAGCCCAATAATAACTGCTCTGCTTTGCCAAGATTGAGTGTTGGATCAATTTGAAAATGACGATTAAAATCGGCGCAAAATACCCAAAATTCAGGAGCTTGGTTAACATATTTTTGATCACCAGCATAATGAGCTAGTTTTTCTCGTTTTTGAGGATCTGTAATACGAATAATTGTCGAACATTGAATAAAGTTAGAACTAGAAGCCGACTGTGCTGATCGAACTATAGACGCTATTTGTTCTTGAGTTAAACTAGTTGTTTTATAAGCACGAATAGAGCGGTGTCGACAAAGTAGATCGATGGTTTGATTTTGCATAGTGGCTCCTTAGCATAATTATTTGTTTACAAATTGAAGATCCCAAACGCCATGGCCTAAATTTTGACCTCGTTTTTCAAATTTAGTAATTGGTCTATCATCAGGTCTCGGAATATAGTCACCGCTTGGTGATAAATTTTCAAAACCTTCAGCTTGGGTTAAAACCTCTAACATATGTTCTGCATAATGTTGCCAATCGGTAGCTAGGTGCAAAATTCCACCTAATTTTAATTTTTGTCGAATTAACTGTACAAATTGGGGTTGAATAATGCGGCGCTTGTTATGTCTTGCTTTATGCCAAGGATCAGGGAAAAAAATTTGTACTTTGTCTAATGTATGATTAGGGATCATATTTTCTAATACTTCAACAGCATCGTGACACATCACTTTTAAGTTTGATAATTGATTTTCTTCAATTGCCATCAAACAAGCACCAACACCGGGTTTGTGTACTTCTATTCCTAAAAAATTCTTATTAGGTGCATTTTTAGCCATTTCAATTAACGAAGCACCCATACCAAATCCAATTTCAAGAACAGTCGGTTTATTAGAGTTAAAAACCATTGGTGAATTTACATCATATTCAATACCAAATACCGGCCATAAATTTATTAATGCCTGTTCTTGGCCTTTTGTTAAACGACCTTGCCGTAAAACAAAACTACGAATGGTTCTTTTAGATTTGATATTTTCGTTATCTGAGTTTAATTGTTCGTTCATCACGTTATCTACTTTTGTTGTGGAATTTATTAAAGCCAAAGAATGGTTTGTTAGTTAGTTTACTCGATTTTGAGTTCACAGCAAAAGCATCTTATGGCCAAATTGTTTTATTTAATGATTTATAAAAATATATCAAATATTTTCAATATATTTTTATATTGTAGTTGAGCATAATCGATAAATGATTATATAATTATAGCCCCAGTTTAACCGATTACGAATAAAGTAATCATGAATACATGCTTGAGGATTTCTCGTGCCTGATATGAAGCTTTTTGCTGGTAATGCCACACCAGAACTAGCAAAACGTATAGCTAATCGTCTTTATACTTCTCTTGGTGACATTGTGGTAAGCCGTTTTAGTGATGGTGAAGTTAATGTCCAAATCAATGAAAATGTCCGTGGTGAAGATGTTTTTATTATTCAATCAACTTGTGCTCCTACCAATGACAATTTAATGGAATTATTAGTTATGATCGACGCAATGCGCCGAGCATCTGCTGGTCGTATTACTGCTGTTATTCCTTATTTTGGTTATGCAAGGCAAGATCGTCGAGTTCGTTCGGCTCGTGTCCCTATTACTGCTAAAGTTGTTGCTGATTTTCTATCAACTGTTGGTGTCGATAGGGTTTTAACCGTTGATCTTCATGCCGAACAAATTCAAGGTTTCTTTGATGTACCTGTTGATAATGTATTTGGTAGCCCAGTTATTTTAGAAGATATGCTACAACGTGAGTTTGATCGCCCAATTGTTGTTTCCCCTGATATTGGCGGAGTGGTGCGTGCTCGTGCGATAGCTAAACTACTTAATGATACTGATATGGCAATTATTGATAAACGTCGTCAACGTGCCAATGAAGCAGAAGTGATGAATATTATTGGCGATGTTGCTGATAGAGATTGTATCTTAGTTGATGATATGATTGATACTGCTGGAACACTTTGTAAAGCAGCTGATGCTTTAAAAGCTCGAGGTGCCAAAAGAGTATTTGCTTATGCTACCCACCCGATATTTTCAGGTAAAGCAGTAAGTAATATTAAAAACTGTGCCATTGATGAAATTGTTGTTTGTGACACAATTCCATTAACGGCTGAAGTAAAAGCATTGAAAAATGTTCGCCAATTAACATTATCAGGTATGCTTGCTGAAGCAATTCGTCGAATTAGTAACGAAGAATCAATTTCAGCAATGTTCCATCAATAACCTATTTTATCATTGGTATAATGCCCCTTTTTTGGGGCATTTTTATCGATAAAATCTAGTGACAATAAAAATATTATGACAACGATAAAACTGATTGTAGGACTCGCCAATCCCGGAAATGAATATGCAGCAACAAGGCACAATGCAGGTGCGTGGTTTGTTGAGCAATTGGCTGAACGTTATAATCAATCATTAAAAAATGAACAAAAATTTTTTGGTTACACATCACGAATCAACATTTCAGGTCATGATGTACGTTTATTAGTTCCAACTACTTTCATGAATTTAAGTGGTAAAGCTGTTCAAGCTATGGCGACATTTTACCAAATAAAGCCAGAAGAGATCTTAGTTGCACATGATGAACTCGACTTAAATCCCGGAATAGCTAAACTTAAGTTTGGTGGTAGTCATGGTGGGCATAATGGGCTAAAAGATATTGCTAGTAAATTGGGAAATAATTTAAATTTTTATCGGTTAAGAATTGGTATTGGACATCCTGGCGATAAAAATAAAGTTGTTGGTTATGTTTTAAATAAGCCATCTAAACCTGAACAGGAATTAATTGATAAAGCTATTGACGAATCTTTGCGTTGTACAGATATCTTATTGTCTGATGGAATAGACGTTGCAATGAACAAGTTACATGCTTTTAAAGCTTAGTTAAATTATTGAATTTTTCAATAACGTAACAATAGATAATTCTATATCTTAATTAAATAATCCACCTAAAATATTAGGTGGATTTAATTGTCTTAATATTCTCTTTTAAGAGAAAAGATGGGTTACATTACCACCTTTTTCAGCAATTTTTTTCATTACTTCTTTAATTAACCATGTATTCATTGCTGCGGTATCATCAGTATTGCCTGGATAATTCAGTTCTTTCGCTAAATTTTTCCGTGCATCTAAACTGCTATCTATACCTAATAATTTCAATAGATCAACGATAGATGTTTTCCAGTTAAGCGTTTCAGGGTGCTTTTTAGCTAAATTCTCAAGAATAGAGGAAACATCAACATTAGTTGCGGATGCGCTTTGCTCTACTTTATCTTGGACTTTCTCTGAGCCACTCGATACTGTATTTTTAACAGATGTAGTGATATTTTCAACTTTATCCTTCACAGCATCAACTGCATTATCTACTGTTGCTTGAGCACTTGGAAATACTTTGGAAAAAATGTTATTTAAAATGTTCATATTACATCTCCTTGAAATTTAAACTGCTTTAAAAAAACTGCTTAACGATATAGATGTAGAAAAGATCACATCCAATATAGCGCTTATAAGAATGTAATGTCAAAATTGTTATGCATTAATAGCATTTTATGTATTACGATAAAGTGTTTACTAAGATATAAAACAATTATTTTAAATATTTTTCTAATATTAACTGAATTGAGGTAGTAAGTGCCTTCCAGTTGACTTATACAATTGGTCAACCAATTATAATCTTTTTATTGATACTATTGGATTAAGGCTAGGCCATGCTATTTGTGCTATTTTTTTATGGACTTTTATTAGAGAAAATAAGTGGAATAATCAAAGCTAACCTTTATAATTAGATTTTATTTTTATAAAACTGGCAGATATTATATTAATAGTATTTGCCAGTTTTTTATTTTGTTCTTCTAATTTTGAGTTATTTGTGAACTTTTTATAAAGTGTTAATTAAGTGAAAATATTCTTTTTTTAAGGGACTTTTTCATTCAAATAAGATAAATTACTTAAACATTGGTGGAAAATATTTTTGCATTTTAGTATTACTGTTTTTTAATAAAAGGCATAATTATGCGTTATAACGAACCACAAATGTTGACGTCAATTTTGACACAAGCCTCTTCTCTGTCTAAGATTCAAGATAGAACTAATGCATTATGCTCTTTAGCTAAAGTTGTTTATGATTTATTGCCTTCACCATTAAATCAACAATGCCGAGTTGCTAACTATCGCCAAGGTGTGTTGATTTTAGAGGTTAGCTCAGCTTGTTGGTTAACTAGATTGAAATATGAACAAAGCAATTTAATTTCTGAAATACGAAAAATTATTTTACCATCCTTATCTTCTATTCAATATCAGATTAATCCAGATATTTCAGTGAGGTGGTCACAGAGCAATTATCAAAGTGATAAGTCATCTTTAGCTTCAAGTGTGATGACACAAAAAAGCGCAATGTTTCTATTTGCATTAGCAGAAAATGCACCAGACAAGTTAAAAAAACAATTGATAAAACTTGCTAACCATGCAAAATAAGCGCTGATAATTAGTCTTCAATTTTATAAAATTATATATCTTAAAGATATAAGGAGTGAATAATGGATAAAGGTATGCTTACTTATCTTATAATTGGATTCGTGATTGGTTTTATTATTTGTTTCATTTTTATTAGTGTTATTAGTCCTAAGGCACGTAAATATGCCAAAGTTAAACAAGAGTTAGATCAAACAAAAGATGAATTAATAGCGCAAAAACAAATGATTGCTAAACATTTTTCACATAGTGCAGAAATATTGGATAATATGGCTAAAGATTTTCGTCGTCTTTATCAACATATGGCTGAAAACTCCAGTCAATTTATGGATAGTGGTAATATTCAATCTTTAGATTTTGATTCAAATACAGATTCTAACGAAACAAAAGAAATTACGCTTGATAAGCAGCCTAGAGATTATTCTGATGATTCTTCAGGTTTATTTAAAACGGATGAAAATAAATCTTAATCTATGATTTTATTTTCCGTTACTTAATATTCAAGCAATTTTATAGAGTGTAAATTTTTGTAAAAGCGAGAGTTCTAAGATGATTAATTCATTAAAACAACAAAAAAAATTATTAAGTATTTTAGCTTTAAGTTTAGGAATAAGTTTATCTGTACTTCCGAATACTTATGCAGCTTTTCCTCCTGCCTCAACCGATAATAATACGCAACTGCCAAGTTTGGCGCCTATGCTTGAAACTGTATTACCATCAGTTGTTAGTATTAAAGTTGAAGGAACAGCTCAAATGCAAAATAATATGCCAGAAGAATTTAGACGTTTTTTTGGTTATCCAGATAGCCAATCAAGGGCGTTTACAGGTTTAGGTTCTGGTGTGATTATTGATGCAGAAAAAGGCTATGTTGTTACGAATAATCATGTTATTGATGGTGCTGATAAAATTACAGTTGCTCTAAACGATGGGCATGAATTTAAAGCAAAACTAATCGGTAAGGATCCACAAAGTGATATAGCATTACTTAAAATCGATGATGCCAAAAAATTAACAGCTATTAAATTAGCAGATTCTGATAATTTACGTGTTGGTGATTATGCTGTTGCTATTGGTAATCCATTTGGCATTGGTCAAACTGTTACTTCAGGGATTATTTCAGCTTTAGCTCGTAGTGGACTTAATATGAATGGTTTTGAAAACTTCATTCAAACAGATGCTTCAATTAACCAAGGTAACTCTGGTGGGGCTCTTGTGAATTTAAATGGTGAGCTTGTTGGTATAAATACCGCAATTATTGCTCCAAGTGGTGGTAATGTAGGGATAGGATTTGCAATTCCTAGTAACATGGTAAAAAGTTTAACTTCTCAGCTTATAGAATTTGGTGAAGTAAAACGTGGCGTGCTTGGTATCAAAGGTAATGAATTGACATCGGATATAGCAAAAGCGTTTGATGTTGATGTTCAAAAAGGAGCTTTTGTTAGTGAAGTTATTGAGAATTCAGCCGCACAAGCAGCAGGAATTAAATCTGGCGATATTATTGTCTCGATGGATGGTAAACCAGTTGATAGTTTTGCTGAACTACGTGCAAAAATTGCGACAACTGGAGCAGGGCGAACTGTTAAGCTAGGTTTAATTCGAGATGGCAAAACAATATCTGTCGATGTAAAACTAAAAAATAGCGACGAGACAACAACGGATGCGAAATCGCTACATTCTGCTCTTGATGGTGCAACGCTTAGCAATGGTGAAATTAAAGGCCAAAAAGGTGTTTTAATAGAAAGTATTGCTAAAAATTCGCCTGCGTCTCGACTCAGTTTGCAAGAGGGAGATCTTATTACTGGAGTTAATAAAGAACGAGTAACTAATATTGCAGACCTTAGAAAAATTATTGATAGTCACCCGTCAGTAATTGCATTAAATATAATTCGTGGCGATAGTCGTTTATATTTAATTTTACGATAATTAGTCATTTTTTATATCGTCGATGCTTTAGCATCGACGAAAACTTTAATTTTAACCTTTATATAGATGTGTTAAAATCTTCATTATTCTTCCCATTACAATTCTGAAACTAATGCTCAAAAAAATTCTATGGCCAATATTAATTGGAACGGTTTTAGCTATTGTGTTATTGATTATTTTTCCTTCTTTACAAAAAGGAAACCAATCAAATTTTCCAACCTCAATTTTTCATGATGATCCATTAAGTTTTTCTAGTGCCGTTAAAACTGCGGCTCCTGCAGTAGTTAATATTTATAGTCGCTCAATTAATTCTTTTTCTCAGGAATCACAAGATAGTCCAATAACTCCGCTCGGTTCTGGAGTAATTATGAATGGGAATGGGTATATTGTTACTAATTATCATGTAGTTGAAGATGCAGAACAAATTATCGTCGCATTGCAAGATGGACGAATATTTGAAGCTTTATCTGTAGGCTCAGATAAACTTGTTGATCTAGCGGTATTAAAAATAGAGGCTTCAAATATCCCCACTATATTGATAAATCCTCAACGCGAACCTAAAATTGGTGATGTCGTATTAGCCATAGGAAACCCTTACAATATAGGGCAAACTATTACACAAGGTATTATCAGTGCTACAGGTCGTGATGGATTGAGCCCATACAGAAGGCAAAATTTTATTCAAACTGATGCACCAATAAATCATGGCAATTCAGGCGGAGCGCTAGTAAATAGCAAAGGTGAATTAATGGGAATTAATACTCTTACCTTTGCAAAAAATCTAGGCAATGACATTCCTGAAGGAATCGGATTTGCTATCCCAACTGCATTAGCAGTTAAAATCATGAATAAATTAATTCGCGATGGAAAAGTTATTAGAGGATATATAGGTATTGATGGATTAGAATTTGCACCAACTCAAAACCCAAGTGATATGCCAGTGGTGTTAGGTATTTTAGTCACCAGAGCGGAAGGCCCTTCATTACAAGCAGGAATACAAGCTAATGATATTCTGATTATGGTAGATAATAAACCAGTTAAATCCATTGTTGAAACAATGGATCAAATAGCCGAGTTGAAACCTGGTACAATTATCCCCATTATAGTTCAGCGAAATGGGGAAAAGATTGAACTGCAAATAACAATAGGTCAATTACCTGTTTAGTTGTTCTTTTATTTCTTGATTAACTCGACTATTGGCCGTATAATCTGCGGTCTTATCATGTTTTTTTAACACTCGTATGGTGTATAGATTCTGCTTTTATGGCCATTTATATAGCGATACGAAAAACTTAAGAGGCTTATTATGAAAGAAGGTATTCATCCAGAATATACTGCAATTACAGCAACTTGTTCTTGTGGTAACGTTATTAAAACTCATTCTACTGTTGGTCATGATATTCATCTTGACGTATGTGGTGAATGTCACCCATTCTATACAGGTAAACAACGTGATGTTGCAACTGGTGGACGTGTAGATAAGTTCAAACAACGTTTTGCTATGGTTGGCGGTAAAAAATAATTTTTCGGAAAACCATGTTCCAAAATTAATAATAATTGAAAAGGCGCATAAGCGCCTTTTGTTTTTCAAAATTAGTTTTTTTAGTTAATAATCAATCAAAATCAGGATTAATACCTAAATCTTGCATCATCTTTTTAGCTTGCTTAGGAATACCGTCTTCACGATCTTTTTGTAAATCATCGTCACAAGGTAAAGGTTGACCGGTATAAGCATGAAGAAAGGCTTCACACAATAATTCACTATTTGTTGCATGACGTAAATTATTGACTTGTCGGCGAGTGCGTTCATCAGTCAATATTTTTAAAACTTTCAACGGAATTGATACTGTAATTTTTTTTACTTGCTCGCTTTTTTTACCATGTTCAGCATAAGGACTTATATATTCGCCATTCCATTCCATCATCTTGTCACCAAATTACATCACAAATAATGTGGGCAATTCTAACGTTTTTTTTATTTTTCTGCAATCTACACACCAAGATAGTTAGACGTCTAGACATGTTGACGTCCTTATTGAATGTGTTATTCTTATACAATCTGTTATTGAAGTAAGCTAAGTATTATTTAGAGGAATGTTATTATGGTTAGTCAAACCAACAATTTAAGCCAAGGAACAATAGCTGTTCGTGGTGGGATTAATACTGATGAACAATATGGAAGTGTCGTACCTGTTATTACACCATCTACTTGTTATCGTTATGAAGAATTTGCAAAACCAAGAAAGTTTGATTATGCACGAAAAGCAAACCCTAGTCGGCGATTAGTAGAAGAAACCGTTGCAAAATTAGAAGGTGGTGCAGATGCTATTTTAACAAACTGTGGCATGTCAGCAATTCACCTTATTAGTGTTGCTTTATTAGCGCCAAATGACTTAGTTGTTGCTCCTCATGATTGTTATGGCGGTAGCTATCGACTTTTTAATAGTCTAAGCCAAAAAGGCTATTTTAAAGTGAAATTTGTTGATCAGTCTGATGCGATGGCTTTACAAGAAGCACTTAATTTACATCCTAAATTAGTATTGATTGAAACACCAAGTAACCCATTACTTCGTGTTGTTGATATCAAAAAAATAGCTCAACAAGCGCATGATGTTGGTGCTTTGGTTTTAGTCGATAATACATTTATGACGCCGATTTTACAAAAACCGTTGGAGCTTGGTGCTGATATAGTCAGCCATTCTTGTACCAAATTTTTAAATGGGCATTCGGATTTATTAGCTGGAATTTTAGTCTTCAAAGACCAACAGCTTGCTACAGATGTTTTATGGTGGGCCAATAATATTGGTACGCTTACTTCATCATTTGATAGTTATCTTTTATTGCGTGGGTTACGAACTCTTGCTGCACGTGTTAATTTACAACAAGAAAATGCCCAAAAAGTTGTTGAGTTTCTTGTTAATCACCCAAAAATAGCAAAAGTATTTCATCCCTCTTTACCATCTAATCTTGGGCATGATATTGCTAAAGAACAACAAAAGGGGTTTGGCTCGTTACTAAGTTTTGAACTGGTTGGAAATGCCGATGTAATGCCTAATTTTTTAAAAGCGCTTAAAATTATTACATTAGCTCAATCACTTGGTGGCGTTGAAAGTCTTGTCTGTCACCCAGCAACAATGACACATTCAGGTATTAGTGCAGAAGCACGAAAAACAGCGGGTATTTCAGATCAGCTATTACGTATTTCAGTTGGTTTAGAAGATATTACTGATTTACTGGCTGATTTACAGCAAGCACTTGAAACAATCTAATTGAATTTTTAGATTGAAAGAGGGTTGATGATATAATGCTATAATGTTATTTCATCAATCCATTATTTTCAATTTTATTAAAGTAATGTTTTATTTTTCCTGAAATTTTCTATCTTCTTTTTTATCTCGGTAAAAATTTCATCGATTGAATGCCGTTTAGCTCTACCACAAATTTTTGCCTCTTCATTGCAGACCAAACATTGTCTTGGTTGATTTTCGAATTGAGAACGTGAAAGGCTATTTTGTGTAACAATGTCAATGACATCAATGTCCCACAAACGCCCTAAGGGGTGATTATTTTCGACTTCAATACAATATTTTTTAAGGGTTTTAGCTGAACATTTAATTGCTATGATTGCTTCTGAACCAGTAATGTAATGGAAATGATCTTCATTGATTATTGTTATATCATTTTGTAAAAAACAGAAATGTAAAGCTTTGATAGCTTCGTCAAAAAGATAACGAGCTCCGCTACTGTTTTTTATAGGACCAGGAATAACTATGCTTAATGATATGATTGGATATTTATAGCATGTCATTGCATGCTTTTGGTTTTCAACTCGCTTTTCCTTGGCTAGTAGTATTTGCTCAAGGGTAATAGGAGTGCCATCATCAAATTTAATTTGCATTTTTTTCATCGGATAGAAAAAGTAATAGCATGACACTTTTACATGGCAAGCTATTACTATATTAATAAAGATTAAAATTAATCTTTAACTTGACGCACAACATCAATAACTGAACCATCGCGGAAATGTACGATACCAACGATTTTATCATTAAATTCGATTGGTTTTGGTTCACCAGTTAAAGACACAGCACGTTGATAAAGCTCTTCAATGCTCATAATTGGTAAATTAGCAGCTTTTAAACGTTCAGCAATTTCTGGACGATTAGGGTTAACAGCAATACCATGGTCAGTGACTAGCACATCAACGCTCTCACCAGGAGTAACTAATGTTGTTACCTTTTTAATTACTGTTGGAATACGGCTACGAATGAGTGGCGCAACAACAATTGTTAAGTTTGCACCAGCAGCCGTATCACAGTGACCACCAGAAGCTCCGCGCATTACACCGTCAGAACCAGTTAATACATTAACATTGTAATTAAGGTCGATTTCTAACGCACTTAAAATAACAATATCAAGCTCATCAACACTTGCACCTTTTGAAGCAGGATTTGCATAAACATTAGTTGAAACTTCGATATGATCTTTATTTTTACCTAAAGATTGTCCCGCAGTGCCGTCAAAACTTTGAGTATCTAATAAACGTTTAACTAATCCTTTTTCGTGAAGATCAACAATACTTGCTGTAATACCACCTAAAGCAAATGATGCAGTGATATTTTTCGCACGCATGCGATTTTCAAGGAAACGAGTTGCTGCAGTTGACGATGCACCAGAACCAGTTTGGATTGAAAAACCATCTTTAAAATAACCAGAGTGTTCAATAACATCAGCTGCATAACGAGCGATCATCAGCTCGCGCGGATTGCTAGTGATACGCGCTGCACCCACACTAATTTTAGTTGGGTCACCCACTTCATCAACTTTAACAATATAATCAACTTGATCTTGGCGAATACTTGCTGGATGGTTAGGATATCCAACAATATCCTCAGTTAGTAGTACAACTTTTTTCGCAAATTGCGCATCAACCATAGCATAACCTAGAGCACCACATTGTGATTTTCCAGATACACCATTAGCGTTACCTTGTTCATCAGCGGTTGATACAGCTAAAAATGCGATATCAATGTTAATTTCACCACTTTGGATCAGTTTTACACGCCCACCATGAGAATGGATATGGACTGGGTTTTCCATTAAACCGTGAGAAATCGCATCGGCTAATTTACCACGTAAACCAGAGGTATAAATTTTAGTAATTACACCAGATTCGATATGAGGAATTAACGCTGAGTTACAGCTTAATAAAGAACTTGAAGCTAGCGTCAAATTTTTAATGCCTAAATTACTGATAGTCTCAACAACTTTGTTGATAACCTTATCGCCTTCACGAAATGCATGGTGAAAAGAGATAGTCATACCATCACGCAATTCACATTTTTTAATTGCTTGCTCAATAGAATCACACAATTTACGCGTGTATTTAGACTCATCTTTTAAATATGGTGTTGTTGCGTTAGCATCAACAAAAGGCTTAATATTCTTGAGATCAGGGTGCTGTTTAAGCAAATCATCAATTTTTTTGTTTATAGAAGTAGTCATTTTTCAATCCTATCAAATTTCTTTACGTACACCAGAATACTTAGCCAACTCGATAACTTTTCTAGCTCGAGCAATAATCGGTGCATCAATCATTTTGCCATTTAGAGAAATAACGCCAAGGCCTTTTCTTTCTCCCTCTTCTGCTGCTTCAACCACTTTTTGGGCATGTTCAACTTCAGCTGCTGTTGGAGCATAAGCATTGTGGAGCAGATCGATTTGTCTAGGATTAATGAGCGATTTACCGTTGTAACCTAATTTTTTGATTAAGCTGACTTCTTTCAAGAAACCTTCATCATCATTAACATTAGAGTAAACAACGTCAAAAGCATCAATTTTAGCCACACGTGCTGCATGTAATACTGCACAGCGAGCATAGAATAATTCTGTACCATCGCCACGTTCAGTTTGCATATCAACAAGATAGTCAAATGCAGCTAGCGCAATACCGATTAAACGTGGAGAAGATTTAGCAATAGAAACGGCATTAACAACACCTTGAGCAGATTCGATTGCAGCCATTAATTTAGTGCTACCAACTTCACGCCCACACTCTTTTTCGATTCTTTCAACATGAGCTTCTAACTCATGAATATCTTCAGCACAGTTAGTCATAGGTAAACGTACTACATCAACACCAGCTCGTACAACTGCTTCAAGGTCTTTTAAACCAAATGGAGTATCAAGCGCGTTGATTCGTACTACTGTTTCAATTCCGTGCTCTTTATAAACAGGAAGAAGTAAAGTTTGTGCGACTAATAAACGCGCTGAATCTTTTTCCTTAATTGAAACAGCATCTTCAAGATCGAACATGATTGAATCAGGCTTATAAACAAACGAAGTTGATAACATAGCGGCGTTTGCACCTGGAAGAAATAGCATACTTCGACGTAATTTTTTCATAGTAATTTACTCCAATCTAAGTTTTCTTCTTCTGCGCCACGTAAAACTGCACATTGAACTCTAGCTTTAATAGCGCAATCAAGTGCACCTTTATCATCAATAATGATTAAACCGTCGGTTACATTAAGCTCATTTAAAGTTTGATCAACAACCGCACGGATTTGATCGCCAAATTGTTTATTAACATCACTATTAATAACAATTTCAATTCCCGTGTTTGGCATGACTTTGACTAACAAATCGCTAGATTCAAGAGTCCCCGCCATGGCTTCTTTTTGTATTTTCATTTTTTTACCTTTTAAAACGTATTAAATTTTAAATTTATCCAAATTAGCTGAAAGGTAATCCCATGTAGTAGATGGAACTAGTTTTTTTACCTCTTCATATTGCCCTGATGCCAATAATTTTCTTACTAATGAAGCTGATACAATAGTATCACCTTCGGTTATTCGTTGAACTTCAACAAAAGTAATTGCTGAGTGGTTACTAACTGCTTTATCTTCAAGCCAATAAGACATTGCTTCATTATAAGCCTTAGTTACTTCGTCATAGGGTTCAGTTCCAACAAATCGATAGTTAATATTAAGCGCTGGAGCAATATAATTTCGGAATATAAGCAGATCGATACCCATATAGGCCTGATCGATTTTTGTCTTATCTTTTAGAAAATAAGTTGGAAATGTTGCTCTTGAAATAATATAAGGCGAACTTGCATGTACTGTAACATTTTTTATCTGTTTAGTACCATCTTTAACTAATTTCAAACGTGTATCAAATGAAAATAGCGATGCATTTTCATTGACAACAAAAACATGCAACCAATCACATTGACTTGCAGCATATTGAATAAGATATTGATGGCCTTTAGTGAAAGGATTAGCATTCATAACAATGCTACCAATTTTGCTCCCTTCTTTTTGTTGCGTGCTTAGTTGTTTACAATATTGCCTTATTCCAACTGGATTGTTTTCCATTAGGACAACAAGATCTGTTATTTCAACAATAGGATAAAACCCACATCCCTTAAAAAAATCTATATTTTCGGGTTTTGTATATAGAAAAAGATGAAAATAGCCGTTTTCATTGGCATATTTTATTGCATGATCCATCAAGGTTAGATTTAGTTGATTGCCACGATAATTAGGATCAATAGCAACACATTTAATAATATTGCGATCAATACCTGCACAAGCAATAATTTGTTCATTGATTTTAGCTACCATAAAAACAGTAACTTGTGAATCCAGATCAAGATCAGAGCGAGATAGCAACTGTTTAACTTCTTTATAATCTTGTTCTGCTTTAGAAATATCAACAACGGCATAATCAACTAAATCGTACATAAATTTACCTCTATTCAGCTACTACATAATTAGTTAGTCGACCAATTCCTGTAATTTCGACTTCAATTGTATCGCCATCTTTCATAAATACTGGAGGATTACGTTTTTTCCCAACTCCACCTGGTGATCCAGTAAGAATAACATCACCTGGAGATAAACGTGTAAAAGTACTAATATAAGAAATTAATTCAGGCACAGTATGCACAAGATTTTTAACTGAATCATGTTGCATTTGCTCGCCATTTAAATAAGTAGTTAAAGATAATACTTTTGGATCAGGAATTTCATCGCTTGTTGTAATACATGGACCGAAAGCACCAGTGCTAGGCCAGTTTTTACCTGCGGTAAACCAAGTATATTGCCAGTCGCGAATAGAACCATCCATATAACAGCTATAGCCAGCTACATATGATAATGCATCTTCTTGCTTAATGCGAAAACCAGCTTTACCTATAATAATAGCTAATTCTCCTTCATAATCCAACTCATTAGTAATAGCTGGTTTAATAATGTTGGTTTTATGACCTGTTTGAGAATCAGGGAAACGAACAAAAAGCGTTGGTGCTGAACTGGTTTCATTAAATTCTGCTCGTTTTTCGGCATAGTTCATACCAACACACAAGATTTTATTTGGATTTGGAATAACGGGTAAATAAGTAATGTCTTGTTCATCAATGTCACTTGGGGCATTAAGGTAGGTTTTGGCAATAGATAGTCCTTCTTTATCGGCAAGTAGTGATTTTAAATCGGCATATTTATCACCTAATTTTTGCTTTAAATCAACAATACCATTATTAGTAAGAAGACCAAAACTTGCTCTACCAGAGACAAGATAACTGACAAGCTTCATGAAAACTCCTTAAAAGCTATTTTGTTAATTGTAAATATTAAATAAAAATGAACAACCTTAGTATAAACCAAGGTTGTTATTTAATATGTAAAATCTATACTAAGAAATTGCCGAGAATAAGTAATGATACTGATACATTAATTGCACCACCAATACGAGTTGCAATTTGTGCAAACGGCATAAGTTCCATACGTTCTGCAGCAGTTAAGATTGCCACGTCACCAGTTCCGCCTTGACCACTTTGACAACAAGAAATAACAGCAGCATCAACTGGATACATACCAAGTTTTTTAGCAACAAAGAAACCAGTAGTAACCAAACTAACAACTGTACAAACAATAACAATTAGGTTTGTAATAGTGAACGCTTCAACAATTTTTTCCCATGGTGTAATTGCTACACCTACTGCAAATAAAATTGGATAGGTAACAGACGTTTGGAAAAATTTATAAACAACTTGTGAACCACTTAATACTTTAGGTGAAACACCAGATACTAATTTAACAAAAACTGCTGCAAATAGCATTCCTACTGGTGCTGGAATACCAGTCACTTTGTGACCAATCATACCAACCATATAAAGGATAGCTGCTAATAATACACCTGAAGCGAATGTAGTTACATCAATAATCGATTCAGTTTTAGCTGCTTTTTTATCAGCAACTTCATCATCTGCTGGTAATAGTCGACCGTTACCAGTTAAGTGCGGATAAGCTTTACCGATACGATTTAAAATACCACCACAAATAATACCAGTTAAACCACCTAACATTACGATTGGTAACACATGACCAAGCGCATCACCTTGTTCCATACCTAAGATTGAAGCGTACCCGATTGAAAGTGGAATCGCACCTTCACCAACACCACCAGCCATAATAGGTAATACTAAGAAGAAAAATGTTTCAAATGGTGTTAAACCAAGTAAATAACCAACACCGACACCAACAAGCATACCAACGATTTCACCACATACCATTGGGCCGAAGATTTTTAAGAATCCTTGGATAAGTGTTTTCTTATCCATATTCATAATACTACCCACGATGATACAACAGATATATAAATAAAGAATATGTGTATCTTTATAGAATTTTTTTGTTGCAACAACGACTGGTTCAGGAAGAATACCATAATAAACTAATGCAGAAGGAATAAAGGTTGCACAAATTGCGGCAGCTCCCATTTTCCCTACGATCGGTAAACGCTTACCAATTTCGCCACAAAGAAAACCGAAAAAAGCACAAGTAACTACCATTACAACGATTTCGCTAGGTAATTTACCTGTTACTAAAACTTCAGCGAAAATAAGAATACCTGCGATAATAAATAATGGAAGTGGGATAACACCAATTTTGTAGTTATCCATCAGACGCCACCAATTATATGGCCAGCCTGTTAGATTTTCTGTAACAGTCTTACCCGTTGATTCTTTTCCATTAATGTTTTTCTCAGATGAGTTAAAATTCACCATTAATTTTTTTCTCCAAAATAAGTTGATTTATTCAAAATTATTGGCGGGTATATTTACAAAAAATTAATGAAATTTTTGTGATATAAATCATAAATTAACTGTGGTTTTTATGGTTTTAAAGGATATATGTTTTTTTATGCTGTGATACACTTATTTGAACTTAATTTGAAAAGAAAATACAAAAATGCGAATGAAAATCCACTTATCATTTACCACAAAACTTTTTTTATCGCTTTTGCTCTTTTCGTTGATTGTTCTTGCGCTATTACAAAGTTATATTTGGAACACAACTGAAACAAATTTGTATCGAAGTTTGGGCGAAAAAGCGCAAATTCAAGCAAAAGAGTTATCTGTTTTACCAAGTTTAATTGAATATGTCAAAGATAAAGACACAAATAAAATAGCTAATTTAATCACAGATATATTTAAACAAAGTGATGCAAGCTATATTGTTATTGGTGATGCTAATGCTAACCGCTTATTTCATACAGCCAATAGCCCTTTACATTCCCCCATGGTAGGAGGGGATAATCAAGAGGTTCTTAACGGTAATAGTAGTATCACCATTAGTGAGGGTTCTCTTGGTCTAGCATTAAGGGGGAAAGCTCCAATTATTGAAAACGGTAAGATTATTGGTATAGTCTCGGTCGGTTATATGATTGATGGTATTTATGCATTGCATATAAAACAGTTTATACCGTTTATCATTTTTTGTTCCTTGTTATTCTTAGCATTATTTATCTTTTCATACTGTTTTTCAAAAGCAATTAAAAAACAGATGTTCAATTTAGAGCCTAAAGCAATCGCACTACTGGTAAAAAGCCAAAAGTCGATCATGGAATCGATTTTTGAAGGTGTTATCGCCATTGATCTTAATTATAAAATTATCAATATTAATCAATCTGCTCGCACAATGTTAGATATTAAGATAAATGATGACGAGTTACATAAACATGATTTAAGCGAATTTATCACCTCAAGTGACTTTATCTACAAAAAAGAAAATCAAACTGAAGACATACACGATCATATATGCTATTTCAATAACATGATTGTTATTGCCAGCCGAGTTCGAGTGGTTATTGATGATAAAATTCAAGGCTGGGTAATTACTTTTCGCAATTTTGATGATATTAATGTATTAAGTATGCAATTAACGCAAGTAACACAATATGTCGATAATTTACGCGCATTAAGGCATGAACATCTTAACTGGTTAGCAACGCTATCAGGTTTAATATATATGAAACGGTATGATGAAGCGCAATCATTTATTGCATTGCATTCTGCCGATAACCAAAGTAATTTAGACTTTATTACCAAACATTTTAATGTGCCGGCTATATGTGGTTTATTAATTGGCAAATATTCAAAAGCACACGAAATTGGCTTAAATCTAGTATTTGATCCAGCATGCCAATTAAATGCATTACCTTCACTTATCACCGAAATAGAATTTATGTCAATTTTAGGAAATTTGCTTGATAATGCTTTTAATGCTAGCTTAAAAAATGATCGTGGTGATAAAACCATTTATCTCTATCTTAGCGACGCAACAAATGAAGTTGTATTAGAGGTAACTGATCAAGGCTGTGGTATTGATGAAAATATTCGCGATTCAATTTTCGAACCTGGCGTCACATCGCAAGAAGGTAAAGAACACGGTATTGGTTTACACCTTGTTTCGACCTATATAAAAAAGGCCAATGGTTATATTACATTTGAAGATAATACCCCTTATGGAACAATTTTTTCTGTATTTATACCTAAATAATAAAAAGGCAATTATATGAATCAATTTCAAGAAGATAATATCAAAGTGCTTATTGTTGAAGATGAGCCAATTTTAGCAGAACTAAATGCAGAGTTTATTCAAAAAGACACAAAGGTTAAAGTAATTGGAATAGCTTCAACACTAGAAGAAGCTAAAATAATGGTAGAAAAACTAAAACCGACCTTAATATTACTCGATAATTATTTACCTGACGGCAAAGGAATAGAATTATTTGAATACATCATCAACAATCATCTAGATTGCTATGTTATTTTTATTACAGCCGCAAGTGATATGGATACTTGTAGTAAAGCGATTCGTTATGGCGCTTTTGACTACTTAATAAAGCCCGTATCTTACCAAAGGCTAAAACACTCGCTTGAGCGTTTTGAACTATTTTTATATCGACAAAGTTTACAAAAACATGTCAATCAACGAAAAATAGACGAACTTTTCAATTTGCAAACTAAAGATTTTGTTGATATGAATCGTCACTCAAAAGGGATTGAAGAAATCACGCTACAAAAAGTCAAAGACTTATTTATGCAAACCGATAAAGCACTCACTGTTGACGAAATAGTCGAAAAAGCCAATATTAGCAAAACAACCGCTAGACGATATTTAGAATATTGTGTACAAATCAAATTATTAACAGTCGAACTTAATCATGGAAAAATTGGACGACCAGAAAGGCTATATAAACGTTTAGGGAAATAGTATTTTATCTGTTTCAGATAAAATACTAGCTTTGAAAACATACTTATTTGAGTTTTTTTTCAGTTATTGGTACTAGTAACAAAGGAAAAAACAGCTTCTATAACAACCAAATACCTATATCTACCTTATTTTGGCGTTAGAATACGCAGCAACTGAGTAAGGTAGTACGCCAAACAAGGATGTTTGGATCGGATGTTACCACCGATACTACTCATTTCCCCAAAAGGGAAAAATATTTAAAACCACTACTTCAAACAATACCACTGTCCTCTATAACTGTCTGATTTAATTAAAAAAAACGAAATAAAAAAACTTCAATAAAATCAATGCTCTACCTGAACGTTTTTAGAGCAAAAAATCTAACAATACCACAAGATTAATATACTCGCTTTACCATGGGGTTTAAATGTGCCAATAGCTAAGCGAGGTTATTCCACTAAATAGGGTGAGCTGGAATGTAGGTGTAGATATTAATAATTTCACCAAATCTCAAAATGACGGAAACATAACACCCTATTTTAATTATAAAATTAACCTATCTATAAAACCGAATCGTTTTCATCTTTACATTTCTTTACAAAAAAGTCCGCCAAAAAACTAGCCAACTATTTTTTAAATGGTTATACTTTTATCGCTGTAGGAAAACAAGCTTATTAAATAAGCAAATAATTATAAAAATTTAAATAAAACAAAATATTACTTGACAAGAGGAACGTAATGCATTATCATTTTAGGCACAAGGCACAAGGCACAAGCACTGGCAAACCTATGTCTTAAATTTATCAAATAATCCTATTCGACAAGTTTTTACTCGAAACTTATTTATATCTTCGAAATTATCGCTCAAATCACCTAAAACAGCTTTGCTAGTATTAGCATTGTTATTATTGTCATCTTCATCGAATTTACAGGCATTGAATGGTAAAAAAGCTCGAGCAGGTAATCGTAGTGATGCAATAATGCTACAACCGTCGCCAGTTATCAATTATGTAAGGCCGTATTTATCTCTCCGATATGCAGGCCCAGCTGACATATGGAATCCTAATAAGGGCTTTTTAGTTCAATCTACCAATCCTGAATCATACAGCCTAAATTTTCCGACTACAGGTGCGCATAATTTATATTTTGATTTACTCATAAGTGGAGTAGATATAAATAAATTGACATGGGAACCGGTCACGCATGAGGGAATCACTGCAACAGTGACAAATGTTGTAGCTAATGACAGGTGGATTCCTAAAGAAGATAAGGGAGAAGTAGTTGTACGCGTTAAGCTAACAGGTCCAGAGGCAAGAAATCAATGGTTCAATCCGAATCCTAGTCAAATAGCTAAGCCAGGGTTACCACAGACGTTTGAGTTAGTGGGTAGAGATAAAGATGGTTATGAGGTAGTCAAATATGGATTTGTATTAAGGCAGTGGTTCGTCAGTCGGGGTGGTCAATTAGCTAACCATCCTAATCAAACCACATGGTGTAATAGTTTGGGTTATCGCATGCCACGGGTAAGAGATTTAACCAATGCAGTTTGTTCTGGTTGGAGTTCAGGAAGTTGGTGTCAAGGCGCAGTAGGCGCCACACCTAGCTCATCAGATAATCATTACCTGCGTCACATAGGCGCTGGCTTTTTCACGGAGTGGAGCCACATGACCTTCTACACTGATGCGGGCTTCGCCGCCGGCTTCTACTGGACGAGCGACGTTACAGGTAGCGACCAGTTCTATGTCTACTCGACCCACGGCGACGTCTACAGCTTCTTTGCCAGCGCCAGTGACAGAGCCTCCCTCTATGGCCTTTGCACCGCACCTTAGTTTTTAGCGTTTAGTTCTTAGTCCTTAGGGCGCGGAAGGGGGTTACGGTGCTTGAGAGGATAATATAACAAAGAATAAAGCCCCCGCGTAAGTTGGGGCGCTGAGCAGGCAAAGCCAGCACTTTAATGATTAAAAGCAAAACAGCGCCCGACCGATACAATTTTCAAGCTTGCGCTTTTGTTATTAACTGGCTGTTATTAACAAGTTATTATTAAATAACTATTATCAAATAACAAAAGCGCTTTTATTAAAAAGTCAAATTCAATGTAATAAAAAACTAGCCTATAAGTATTTGATTTTATTTAAAAATGCAAATAAAAACTTCAATAAAATCAATAGGCTACCTGAACGATTTTAGAGTAAAAACACACTTATAGCACCACAATGCTAATATGCTTACCTTATCAGAGCGCCAAAATATACCGATAACCAAGTAAAGCTAGCACGCCAAACTTGGCTGTTGGGTGTGTTTGTGTTTTAGATGTTATCAGCAATATTAATCATTCCGTAAAAATCAAAAAGTCCTAAAGCTAATACTCTATTTTAATTAAAAAATTTACTTATCTCTAAAGCCAATCGTTTTCATCTTTACATTTTTTTACAAAAAAGTCCGCCAAAAAACTAGCCAACTATTTTTTAAACGGCTATACTCTTATTGCTATAGGAAAATAAGCGAATAATTACAAAAATTCAAATAAAACAAAATATTACTTGACACGAGGAACGTAATGCAGTATCATTTTTGGCACAAGGCACAAGGCACAAGCACTGGCTAACCTACGTCTTAAATTTATCTAATAACCCTATTCGACGAGTTTTTGCACGAAACTCATTTATATCTTCGAAATTATCCATAAAATTATTTTCAAAAGTTCCATTGGTATTAGCGCTATTGTTGTTATTGCCGTACTCCATAGAATCGCAGGCTTTGTCGGCAACGACTTCTGAGCGCATTCATGGTACTGCGCCTTATTTAACTTTTGATGGCGGTGTTACTAAAGTGACTAAAACAGATGACTTATTAACTATTAAATTATCAAATGGACGAACATTCACACCGCAAAATAATCCTTCATCATCGACAGTTCCAATCGAGTTACCTAACATAGGGGATACTTTGGCTAATATCGATATGATAGTCCAGCCAGCTGATTCAGTGAGCTTAAATGATTTGGTGACACAAGGTAAATGGGGCGATGATGATGGTGATAATCAGGTAACGGCAATGGGGAATATATCGGTATCATTTATGGATAAAAATGGTAATACCGTTAGTCGTCGTGATGCTTTAGATATTTGTAAGGCACCTTATAAGATAACATTAAGTAGTACGGGAGGTAGTTTAGCAACGCAGTATGGCGTGCCCAAAAGTAGTACTTTCAGTGAAGGTACTGCGGTGTATTATATCACTCCGCCGCCACAACCAGTTATTTGTTCGGTCAGGCCGAATTTGCTATATGGTGGTACGACTGGTATCGATTCTAACGACAATCCTAAATTCGCTGGCCCATCTAGCATATGGAGTACTACTAAAGGTTTTCTAACTCAATCTACAAGTTCATCATCTTACGATTTAAATTTCCCAACTACAGGTGCGCATAATTTATATTTTGATTTACTCATAACTGGAGTAGATATAAATGAATTGACATGGGCACCTGTCACGCATGAGGGAATCACTGCAACAGTGACCAATGTTGTGCCTAATGATAGGTGGATTCCTAATTGGGATAAGGGAAAAGCCGTAGCTCGTGTTAAGCTAACAGGTCCAGAGGCAATAAATCAATGGAACAATCCTAAACCTAATCAAATAGCTAAGCCAAGGTTACCGAAGACCTTTGAGTTAGTGGGGAGGGATCGTAGTAATAATGTAGTGGTGAGGTATGGATTTAAGTTAAAGCAGTGGTTTGTTAACCGAGGAAGTAAATACGATACAGTTTCTGTTCAAACAACATGGTGTAGTCGTTTGGGGTATCGTCTTTCGCAGATAAGAGATTTAACCAATGCAGTCAGAACAGCTAGTGTTCCTATTTCTGGCGCCACACCGCCTTCAGTTTGGAATGGTTACCAGCGTCGAATTGGAGCTGGATTTTTCACGGAGTGGGGTTACATGTCTCATTATGCTGATGCGGACTTCGCCTACAGCACCCACTCCCACTATGGTTACTGGATGAGTGATGCCATATCTAACAGTCAGTTTTATGTCTACTCCGACACTGGCTATATCAATAGCAATAACATGGGTGCCACCTTCGGCTATTATGCTGTTTGCACCACACCTTAGTTTTTAGCTTTTATTACTTAATCCTTAGGGCGAAGGGGCGATTTTGGTACAAATAGAGGTAATCTAACAAAGAATCCAGCCCCCGCTTAGTTGGACGCTGAGCAGGTATGACTGCATTAATGACTGAAAGTCAAAAAATGCTCCCGACCGACTACGCATAGGCATGGTTGGCATTAAAAGGGTAAGTTTTAAATGTAATTTGTTCGGTAATGTTTCGGATGTTGATTCTAGCGTTATTTATTTTCCCAAAGGTTAAAACGTCCGAAACTTAACCTCATCCACATAGACTTTACTTAAATACAAAATCCCCAAAAACGGACTATAAGTATTTAATTTTATTAAAAAATAACCAATAAAAACTAATAAAATCAATTGAATATCTAAGCTGTTTTATAGAAAAACATTCCGATTTTTCACAACACTTAAAGGTTAATATAGTCATTAATCTAGCATTAGAATAAGCCCAGAGCTGGTAAAGGGGTGTTGCAAAAATAGTTGATTAGAGTATTGATTTTGTTTGTGTTTTTATAAAAACAATTAATTTATAATTAGCTATTGCCCTAAACGATTATTTATTATAATTAAACTTGACAAAGCATGAGCAACTGTTGATAATAGCGCCGTTTTTTTAACCTGAATTTTTTATTATAGCGAGGTGGCAAAATGCCTGTAGTTAACACTTTATCTTAATGCCGACTTGGTATCTTCTATCATATTGTCTTTTGCTTAGTATTATCTAAGCCCCTTCGTTGCAATTCAATCTATAGATTTTTGCCTTGTCGGTTTTCCCTTATTTTTTTGGAGAAAACATTATGACAATGGAATCTTATATTCAAAATTTAGAATTAATTAAATATCCACGAACACCGCACCTAGAAAGCTCACGCTTACAGTTTGGTGATAGTGAACATGGACAACGTCCTTATAAGCAATTAGCTGGTCAATATATTGTTATTGAAGAAAAACTTGACGGAGCAAACTGTGCTATCAGTTTTTCAGCTAGTGGTGAGCTGTTGCTTCAATCTCGAGGACATTACTTAATAGGTGGTTCACGAGAACGCCAATTCAACCTTTTAAAGCATTGGGCTTGCGTGCATGAATATTGGTTACTTGGGCGTTTAGAAGATCGCTATATCCTTTATGGTGAATGGTTACACAAAAAACATGCTATTTTTTATGATGCTTTACCGCACTATTTTTGTGAGTTTGATATTTGGGATAGACAACAAAACTGTTTTTTATCTACCCTAAAGCGACATCAATTATTAGCTGGTGGTCCTGTTTTATCGGTACCTGTGTTATTTGCAGGGATTGCACCTTCTAAATTGAGCGATTTATTGGCGTTAGTCAAACCATCTTTGGCTAAAACCGCTAATTGGCGTACTTGCTTTGAACAAATCGTGATGCGTGAAAAGCTAGACTTAAGCAAAGCTTGGCAACAATGCGATAACTCTGACTTGATGGAAGGGTTATATCTTAAAATCGAATCGGAAGAACAAACCATTGATCGCTTAAAATGGGTTAGGCAGGATTTTGTTCAGGCCATTTTAGATGCAGGGCAACACCATAGTGAACAGCCTTTTATTCCAAACCAATTGGCTCAAGGTGTTGAGTTATATACACCTCAATTAACAGTGAATTGGAATAATGGATGCCTAAACGGAGGTAAATTATGAATTACCAATTACTAAAACAACAAATAGCAAGTACGTTGGCAACAGATGATTTTAGCCCATGGTTAACCTGTATTCCTGAATTGAATAGTTTGATAATAACGCCACAAGATCCCTCGCATCATGGAGAGGGGAACGTTTGGGTTCATACGCAAATGGTTGTGCGTGCATTATTAACGCAAGAAGAGTTTACCAACGCAACAGAAGATGAGCAGTTTGTATTATTTATGACTGCTTTATTACATGATATCGCTAAGCCAGAAACCACCGTCATAGATGAGTTGACAGGTAAAATTACACAACCAAGGCATTCCAAAAAAGGCGAGATCCGTAGTCGTATATTATTATGGCGAATGGGGGTGCCATTTGATTTGCGGGAACAAATCTGCCGAATTATTAGTGTACATCAAGTGCCTTTTTTTGCTTTAAGTGATGGCGTAAGAAATAAATCACCCGAATATTTAATTCACCGCTTATCGTGGCAATTGCCTATTTGGATGTTGTGTTTGCAAGCTAAAGCAGATATGGAAGGTCGTATTTGTGCTGATAAACGCCGAGCGCTTGATGAAGTTGAACTCTTTAGGCAATTGGCACTTGAAGAAGGGTGTTTATATCAACCTCGCCAATTTGTTGATGATTATACTCGTATCGAATATTTTCGAGGTAGTAATGTATTACCCGATTATGCATTATATCCTCAAGAAGGATCTAAGGTGATTATGCTAGCTGGTTTACCTGCATCGGGTAAAAATAGTTGGGTGAGTAAACATTATCCAACATGGGATGTTGCTTCTTATGATGATGCTAGATCTGAGCTAAAACTAAAGCACGGTGAAAACGAAGGGCTGGTTATTCAGTTTGTGTTAGCAAAGGTTAAACAGTGGTTAAGAACAAAACAACCTTTTATTTGGAATGCGACCCACTTATCGCAAGAAATGCGTCAAAAAGCACTCGATTTGCTTTATGCTTATCATGCGAATGTGGAAATTGTCTATCTTGAACAACCAGAAAAAGAGTTGTATCGCCGTAATTCAGCACGAGATACTACGTTGCCAAATAAAGCAATTCAGCGGTTATTAAATAAATGGGAAGTTCCATTACCGACTGAAGCACATAAGGTGAGTTATTTTATTAATCAATAATTATTACTCATCTTTGGTTATATTAATTGGGGCCGATATTAAAGCCCCAAAATTAATTGGACAATAGTGTTAAATATTAAATTCTGTTATTTTTAATTACTTTTTATATCAATAAATCTTATCTTTTTATTATCTTGTTTTATCCATTATATTGAGACAAAAACCAAGTAATTGCAATTAAATCCGCCGATCCGCCAGGGCTTAAATTGCGTTTTATTAATTCACTATCAAAATGATATAAATTTTCTCGTACTTTTGGATTGATTACGCCACCTTGTTTGATGAGTTTTTTCGCTTGTTCTTGCACAAAAGCCAAGCCATCAAGTCCACCTCGTGAAACTACATTAGTGTCTTGATTAAAAGCAAGTAAATGTAACATCGCTTGTAATAAGCAAGTTTCTTCATCATAGCCGTTCTTTTGCATTTGTTGAAAGATAGGCAGTGAGATATTTCTAACTGTTGCATAACCTGATTCTGCTTCTCCTCTTGCTCCTGTAAGGTTATGGAGTTTAAATAGCTTTTCACCAACAGAATTTGTTAGATTATTTTGTTTTAGCTCGCTTTGAACAATGCCTTGGCAAATGGATGAAACTTCGTTACAAATGCTTTGTATATTGATTGGTAAGTTTAATTGCTCTAACTTGCCAATAGCGCCGAGCAGCAAACCAAAGGCAAATATCCCGCCTTTATGAGTATTAACTTGATTGGTGGCTTTAAACATCGCTTGTTCGCAATTAATACCAATTGGTCTAATGCCAGCTAAAAAAAGTTGATTTTTATGCAAAGCTGATGTTTTACCGTATTGGTAGAAACGTTCAAACCAGACACAAATAGCACTAATACTTTGAATAAAGGTTTGGAAATCCATATCACGATGTGCACCACTATTATTCATATCAACTAATCCGGGTTTTGGTGATAAGCAAATTTCTTTGATTAATGCTTTAGTTGCTAATTGCGCTGGTAAACATCGGTTAGGGTCATTATTGAGTTGTAATTCTAATAATGCTACTTGCTGAGAATAATCACTCATTACTATTGGTTACCTATAGGGATTCGATTTAATTAATTTGCATGATGCTATGATGTAAACACCAAGCCACTCTTTTAAATGGATTGGTGTGTGATAAAACTAATAATCGTTATGTGTTGATACAGCTAGTACTTCCCGATTTCCATTATGGCTTGGTGCGCTAATAATGCCTTCTACTTCCATTTGTTCGACAATTCGGGCTGCTCGGTTGTAGCCAATTCTAAATTTTCGTTGTACGCTAGAGATAGAAGCTCTTCGTGTTTCTATGACAAAAGCAACAACTTGGTCAAATAATGGATCGAGTTCTTCATCTGACGAGTTGGAATTGCCATTTTCGCTATCATCGGTCGCAACTGTGACATTGTCAACGTATTTTGGTGTGCCACGTGCTTTCCAATCTTGCACAACGGCGTGCACTTCTTCATCACGCACAAATGCACCGTGAACACGAATTGGAATGGAGCTATTAGGGGCTAAATAAAGCATATCTCCCATACCAAGTAATGATTCTGCTCCCATTTGATCTAAAATAGTGCGAGAATCAATTTTGCTTGATACTGTAAAAGCGATACGAGTTGGTATATTCGCTTTGATTAAGCCCGTAATGACATCCACCGATGGACGTTGTGTGGCTAAAACTAGATGAATACCTGCTGCTCGCGCTTTTTGAGCAAGCCGTGCAATTAGTTCTTCGACTTTTTTACCGACAGCCATAATCAAATCAGCAAACTCATCGACCATAACCACAATATAGGGTAATTTTTCGAGTGTCGGCATATTAAGATCCATACTATCAGTTGGTTTCCAAAGTGGATCGGGAATTGGTCTGCCCATTTGTTCTGCTAGTTTTATTTTTTCGTTATAACCAGCAATATTACGCACACCTAATGCTGACATTAGACGATAGCGTCGTTCCATTTCGTTAACACACCAATTTAATGCATTAGCGGCATCTTTCATATCAGTAACCACTTGTGTTAATAAATGTGGTATTCCTTCATAAATAGATAACTCTAGCATTTTGGGATCAATCATAATAAACCTGACATCTTCAGGTTGCGATTTATATAAAATGCTTAAAATCATCGCATTAACACCAACTGATTTACCCGAGCCAGTAGTTCCAGCAACAAGTAAATGAGGCATTTTAGCAAGATCAGCAACCACTGATTGCCCAGCGATATCTTTCCCTAATACGACAGTTAACGGCGATTGAGCATCTTTAAATTGAGGGCTGTCTAAGACTTCTCTAAAATAGACTGTTTGACGATTTTTATTGGGCAATTCAATACCTACATAAGGTTTTCCCGGAATAACTTCAACTACACGAACCGATGGCATTGATAATGATCGTGCTAAGTCACGATCTAGCGTTGAAATTCGTGCCGCTTTGATACCCGGTGCAAGTTCAATTTCAAATCGAGTAATCACCGGTCCCGGTAAATAATCAACCACTTTTGCCTTCACTCGATAATCCGATAAACTTTTTTCAATCAGTTCCGACATTGCGTTTAAGGCACCATGATCGACTTCGATTCGAGCTGTTGGTGGCGCAGTTAATAAGTTCAGTGACGGTAGTGGCGTAGTCGGTTTAGGTAACGGTTTATCATTACGTCTTAATAACGGATGAATTAAGCTATCTTCGTCATTTTCATTGAAATGATTATGTTGAATATCTTCAACACGATTTTCTTCAGGATAGATATCGTCAATAATTGGATTTGCTTTTTTTAGTGCTTCAGTATCAACATATTCTAGTTGCTCTACGTCTGCTTTCACTTCTTTTATTTCAGTTTCAGTCTCTGTATCTGTTATGTTTTGTGTATCTTCTATAGATGCAGTGTCTTTTGTACTTGTAATAACCTGTGGTTCTTGAATAAATGGTTGTTTGGTTTCAGTTGTTTCTATAGCTGAAAGGTTGATGGATGATTCAAACGGTGTTTGTTCATTAGTAAAATTAATTTTGGGTTCGTTGTGTACTGATGTAAACAGTGGTTTACTTGGTGCATCTGAAATTGTGTATTTTTCTGGTTCATCGAATGGTAGTTTTTCTTCTGATTTTTGTGTTTGTATTACCTGTTTTATTTGTTCTATTGATGAAGACAAGGTTTGCTCTTGCTCTGGAGTAGCTTTGTTTCCATTCATGTTTTGAATAATTGATTCAAGGCGAGATAAAATCTCGTTAGGATCGAGCTCTTTATTTTGTGGATTATCACTTGTTAGAGGCACTGTTGTTGACTGCGGTACTTGAGTATCTTTGTGGGATGATTTGATTAATTCATCGGTTGTTTTTATTGAGATTGTTTTATCGTCAGACGATATGATGGTATTTGCAGTCTGATTTTGAGTTGTTTCAACACTAAAGATAGTATTTGATGTTGGAATGATATTGGTATCATCATCTGATTTTTTATCTAGTTTTGTATCAAAAGGTATTGTAAATTGAGGATCTTTTATTTCCTCATTAGTCTGTGCTATTGGTTTTTCGTTTAGTGAATCTGGTTGTTTAAGTTTATTGGCTGTACGAGGCTTAATTAACCATCTAATCGGTAGTAGTAAAATCATGACAAAAGCACCTAATTTTTCAATTAGATTTAACCATGATAATCCAGTTAATAATGTGACACAGGCCAAGCAAGTTCCAAGAAGAATTAAGGATAAAGTAATGCTATCTATAATTGGTAAAAGGCTTTCGATGACTATCGCACCTAAATAACCGCCCGCTTCAAATTGTTCAGAATCAGCAATATTTAAAGTAAAAAATCCTGTAGCACTAAATATAAATGCTAACACACCAATAATCCGAAATGAAAGACTAAAGTAGTTTATAGGATCATTAGCATGTTTATAAAAATAAACGATTGACTGTAAACAAATAAAAATAGCGATAAAAGGTAGGCTATAAGCAATAAAGCCTAAAAATTGAAACAGAACGTCACAGATGTATGCGCCAATATAACCGCCAAAATTACTAATAGGATAGTGCCAAGCTGTACGAGACCAACCTGGATCGGATGGATCGTAACTGAACTGCGATAGAAATAAACAAACAGATAAACCTATTATTGTTAGTAGGATCAATTGAGCGATGATCTGTTTTTTTGTAATTTTGGGCTTTTTCAAACAAGTACCTAAAAACTATTGCTATTAAAATAGCTGGCATTTTATCATAAATTGTGCTTGCTCACAGAGCCAATACCGTTTAAAACGCAATTTATTGTTGGGTTATTATGCAACAGGAAGTAGGCTAGTTTTAAATCTTATACCATTTTGTACATATCGTTGTGCATTAGTGATATTTGCTGTAATTTCAGCTTTAGTTAATTTGCGGATAATTTTTGCGGGTGATCCCATAATTAAACAACCTTCTTCATAAGGTATGGTGTGTGTTACTAGCGAGTTGGCGCCAACAAGGCAATTTTTTGCAATTTTAGCATTGTTTAATATAGTACTACCCATGCCAATTAATACACCATCTTCAATGGTGCAACTATGTAGGATAACATTATGCCCAATAGTGACATTCTCGCCAATAATGCAAGGGATATCTGTTTTAATAAACGATGGGATGACATCTGTATAAACAGTATTATTATCTATTCTTGTGACATAAGGTTGTAATTGTTTTAACGGAAATAAAAACACTAGCGACAATACATATTAATTTTCTAGATTTCTCTAGATTATTAAACATGTTCTTTTCGAAAGTTCTACTTTATTATTGTTAATAACAGTACAATTGCATCTCCACCGTTAACGGCTAACTCCTTAAACTGTTTTACAGATGCAATTGTAATATTTATCAATCCGTTAGTATCAAATGCGATAGAAGGAATTATTGATATCGTTAATATTCGATGTAAATTTTCTGATATGACAAATCGCCTTTGTCCAAAGGCGATATCAATAGATTTAAAAGTTATCCACAGCAATGTAACAGTACCATATACTTCTTATCGTATTTGTTATTCTCAAAACTTCTGGTGGTCTTTCTATCCCCTGCAATGCTTGATCAACAACGCTCTGCAAAGAAGAAAAAACACCTAACATATTATTATTTTCTATCTTTAAGTTTTTCTTTCAAAGTGTCATGCAAATTTTGAAAAAAATCTGTTGTCGGATCTTTTGAAAGAGATATTCTCGCATTTTCACAGTTTTGAGAATCTCTGTTAATATCACCATTCCTACATTTTTTTAGATAAACATTCCTTTCTTCTTTATGAGAGTTCCAATATTCAACAGTGTAATTCTTTTCACAACCAACCAATAAAAAGGTTGTTGTAATAATGAAGATAGATAGTAATTTTTTCATTTCATTCTCCTAGAATTGATTAGACTTTCTTGATTTTTTTCTATTAAATTCGTTTTGCAATTCTTGAAAAAAAAACGTTGTAGGTTGTAAATTTTTCATTTCAATTGTGATTTCTTTTTGTTTATCTATTAAATTTCTGTTTAACTCATTGGATGGTAGTGTTATCTTGTATATTGCTATTTTTACCAATATGTATGGGAGCAATATCACCGCGTAAAACAGCGTTGAACCAAATAGAAACACCTTCTTGTAAAACGACATCACCAATGATATCAGCAGATTTTGCGATAAAACAATTTTGATGAATTTGTGGATGTAAATCACCTATTTGATAGACCATAATTACTAACTTTTATTATTTTTGACACTCAAAAATAAGCTCACAGAAATAAAATTACATAACACCATAGAGCCAACCATCAGCCACTCGGTTGTATTATTGACCGTTATGGATTGAGCAGTTGGTGTTGATACTAATAATGATAATATTATACCTATTGCTCCAGCGATTGCAAAACGAACTGTACCGGCAAGAGATGAGGCTGTACCTGCAATATAGGGATAAAAGTCTAAAACGATTGCCATACTATTTCCACCAATTGTTGACATACAACCAATATATCCTGCAATGCAAATAACAAGATAGGCAAATCCGAGATTAAATAATGTTACGATGGTAAGGCCTATTGCCATAACAAATTGGACCAAAAGACCGAACTGCATCATTTTAATCGAGCCAACATGTTTAACAAAACGGCTATTTAATGTATTCATAAACACCATAACTATTATATTGAATGCAAAGTAGTAGCCAAAATTAGTTGATGCAACACCGTGTAGATTCATATATACAAAAGGTCCTAAGCTTAAAAATGAAAATAATCCAGCTCCAGAAAATGCACCTAACATCATATAAGTTAATACTTGGCGATGCCTGAACAGTGTAATAAAATTACTTAAAATACGAATTAAACTGAATTTATCGCATTTTGTTTTTGTAAGTGTTTCGGGAATAAATGCGATCACTAGACCAAAGCAAGTCAAAGCAATTAGGCTGATAGTGTAGAAATTGGCTTGCCAATTAAACCAATATAAAATAAATCCACCAATAATTGGTGCGAGTAATGGTGCTACATTGGATATCAGCATGACAAATGACATCATTTTAGAAAATTCGTCACGATCACGATAAATATCTTTCATTAACGCATTAATGACTATTGCTGTAGCCGCTGCCGCAATGCCATGGAAAAAGCGAGCTGTAATTAATTGATTAATATTGTTGGCAATACCACAGCTTAACGCCGCAACTATAAAAATAATTAGACCCAAAATGAGAACATTACGACGCCCATAACTATCTGTGAGTGGTCCAAATAAAAGTTGTCCAACAGAAAATCCTAATAAATAGCAACTAATTGTTAGCTGTACCGTGCCATCGGTAACATTAAAGTCGCGTGCAATCGTTGGCATACTAGGTAAATACATATCTATGGATAAAGGCATCAACATAGAAAGTAATCCAAGTATAAAAATAAGCGCTTGTTTGGAAATTTTAATATCACTTAAACAATCTTGAGTTGGCACGTCATACTTCCTTCAAATTTTTTAAAATGCACCTAAAAATATGTCATATAAATGAGATAAAATTATTTAAAAAATATTCATTTATCTAAATGGAAAGTTGCTATTAAGATTAATGTAAATTATATGTGTCAATTAAACGAGTCGATTTCATCTTGTGAAAGTGGTCGATATTCACCTTCAGGTATATCAAGAATTACCTTACCTATTTGTTTGCGATGCAATTCAACAACATGGTTATTGACTGCTGCAAACATGCGTTTAACTTGATGATATCGTCCTTCACTAATAGTTAATTCAGCGTGAAAGTCATCAATAATATTTAATTTCGCTGGTTTGGTAAGTGATTTCTCATTTTTTAATTGGATACCATTTTTAAATATATCAATCAGTTCAATATATAATGGCTGTTCAACCGTGACGGCATAGACTTTTTCGCAATGATGTTTGGGTGATGTAATACGGTGTGACCACTTACCATCGTCAGTAAGTAGAACAAGTCCTGTAGTATCAAGATCAAGTCTACCTGCTGCATGCAATTTTTCAGGCATCGGTTCATCAATAAAATAAAGTATAGTAGGGTGGTCAGGATCATCAGTCGAACAGACATAACCTTGAGGTTTATTAAGCATAAAGTAACGATTATTGGTTACGGGTATGATTTCATAACCATCATACTCAACCACTTGCTCAGGTAATAACTGGTAAGCACCTGATTTTATAATTTCACCATCGACAGTCACTTTTTTAGCTTTGAGTTCTTTGGTTACAATAGTGCGGCTAGCGCCTAAGTGATGAGCGAGAAATTTATCTAATCGCATAATTTAAACAATATCCTTGTATTACTCTAGAGGTGTATATATATCAAAACGGTGATTTTTAGTTTTAATTTCGGCCGTCGGTTTTTGATTGGCTAAAAACGGTGCATAATCGGGTCTTTTCACTACGATCCGTTTTTTTGCTAATTTTCTTGCTGGTTCTAATAAGCTATCTGCATCATTATCACTGCCCACTAATTGTTGAAAAATGCGCATCTCTTTTTTGACAAGCGCACTTTTTTGTCGATGTGGGAACATTGGATCGAGATAAATAACATCAGGTTTTTCAGGGTAAGAGCTCAATCCCTCAATGCTTGAATGATAAATTAAACGTAAATGTTGCTCAAGCCAACTACCGATTTGGGGATCTTGGTAGGCACGCTGCAAGCCATCTTCTAGCAATGCAGCAACAACAGGATGCCTTTCAAACATAGTGACATGGCAACCGATTGATGCTAAAACAAATGCATCTCGACCAAGACCTGCTGTGGTATCAAGAACTGTAGGTAAATACTCGCCTTTGATACCTACTGCTTTAGCAATCGCTTCGCCACGTCCACCACCAAATTGGCGACGATGAGCCATTGTTCCAGAAACAAAGTTTACGCATATTGCCCCTAGTTTTGGTTCGTCAGTTTTTTGTAACTCAAGTTGATTGTTTTGGGTAACAAGAGCGAATGGAAGATCAGCATGTGTGGATAACCACTGCTCCGCTAATAATTTTAGCTGAGCAAAGTTAGAATTAGTGGATACCATAATGACGAAGTAATGCTTCAAGTTGAGGTTCACGCCCTCGGAAGTTTTTAAATAATGTCATAGGCTCATCGCTACCACCCTGTGACAAGATATTATCAAGAAATGCATTGCCTGTTTTAGCGTTGAAAATACCTTCTTCTTCAAAACGTGAAAATGCATCAGCAGATAATACTTCTGCCCATAAATAGCTATAATAACCTGCAGCATAACCACCAGCAAAGATATGGCTAAATGCGTGTGGAAATCTTCCCCATTCAACGGCAGGAACAACGGCAACTTGCTTTCTTATTTCAGCCAATGTATTTAAAATATCAGGATCTTTTTGTGTATGTAATTTAAAGTCAAAAAGACCAAATTCCAATTGGCGTAAAATAAATAGTGCTGCTTGATAGTTTTTAGCATCTAGCATCTTTTCTAACATATCAGTTGGTAGCTGTTCACCAGTTTGATAATGCCCAGATATGAATGCAAGCGCTTCAGGCTGCCAGCACCAGTTTTCTAAAAATTGACTTGGTAATTCAACAGCATCCCATGGCACCCCATTAATACCAGAAACTGATGAAGTATCAATTTCGGTTAACATGTGGTGTAAACCATGACCAAATTCATGGAAAAGGGTTGTGACTTCGTCGTGTGTAAATAGTGCTGGTTTATCACCAACTGGGCGATTGAAGTTACAAGTTAAATAGGCAACGGGTTTTTGTACATGACCATCAGCAAAACGCATACGACCAATACAATCATCCATCCAAGCACCGCCACGCTTATGTTCACGTGCATATAAATCAAGATAGAAACTACCTTTTAACTCACCATTTGAGGCAAATAGATCATAAAATTTAACTTCAGGATCCCAAACTTCAACGCCTTGTCGCTCTTTGGCTGTAATACCAAAAATGCGATGCACTACTTCAAATAAACCATTAATAACTCGTTGTTGAGGGAAATAAGGACGCAATTCTTCATCGTTGATAGCGTACAAATGCTGTTTTTGCTTTTCACTATAATAAGCTATATCCCATGGTTTGATGTCACTTGCGCCAAAAAACTCATAAGCATAACGTTTAAGATCTGCTAACTCTTTTTCACCTTGAGGTTTAGCTTTAGTTGCTAAATTGTTTAAAAACTCAATGACTTGAGCGGTTGAGCTTGCCATTTTTGTTGCTAGTGATTTATTAGCATAATTATCGAAGCCTAGTAATAGTGCAAGCTCATTACGAAGCGTTAAGATTTGTTTGATAATTTCAGTGTTATCCCACTTACCTGCGTTTGGTCCTTGATCTGACGCACGAGTATTATAGGCTTGGTAAAGTTCAAATCGTAAATCACGATTATCGCAGTAGGTCATGACGGGAAGATAACTTGGTATATCTAAGGTTAGTAACCAACCCTCTTTATCTTTTAATTTAGCCTGTTCTTTTGCGGCAGAAAGCGCACTTTCAGGCATGCCAGATAGTTCTTTGATATCGGTAATTAATTTTGACCATCCCATGGTGGCATCGAGCACATTGTTACTATATTTTGAGGATAATTCTGATAATTTTGCGACAATTTCACCGTAACGTTTCTGTTTGTCATCGGGTAAGCCAATTCCAGATAATTCAAAATCACGTAGTGCATTATCAACCACTTTTTTCTGTGCTTTGGTTAAAGTAGCATATTGTTCGCTTTCTTTGAGTTGCTTATAAGCTTGATATAAAGGTTTATGTTGCCCAACCCATGTGCTGTACTCAGATAGTAATGGCAGACAAGCTTCATAAGCTTCACGTAATTCAGGGCTATTTTTAACTGAGTTAAGATGACTAACTGGAGACCAAGCTCGTCCAAATTTTTCGTCTGCTTCATCAATTGGTTGAATTAAGTTATCCCAAGTATATTGGCTATTTTGCTTTAATACTGCTTCAATGGTATTTCTGCAGTTTTTTAAAGTTTCTTGTATAGCAGGCAAAACATGTTCGGGTTTAATTTGTGAAAAAAGGGGTAATGGTGCATCTGTTAATAATGGATTAGTCATGTAGCGATACCTTTATACAAATGGTGTTGTCTATTGATACAACATAATATGGTGGCGAAAACAATTAATTCAAGGGATTATCATGCTAAGAAATGGTTATAATCCTATAAGTTTGCGTTCACGTTGCCATTCAGTGGGGGTATAAGTCTTTATAGAAAGCGCATGAATACGGTTATCATTAATAAATTCAGCCAAAGGGGCATAGATTGCTTGTTGTTTTTTCACTCGATTTAAATCGGCAAATAATTCTCCTACAGCAATAACTTGGAAATGGCTTCCATCATCGGTTAGGACATGTACATCATCAAGTTCAAGCGAATTTTTTAATTTGTTTATAATTTCTTGTTTATCCATTATTCATACTCATCATTAATGTAAATTATGGGGGAATTTTTTGTTAAAAAGTTTCAGGTAACTATGTGTTTCAGTATAAAACTTAACATTTTTTAAATATTAATTACAGGTTGTAGATCATACAATGTAATTAATGTTTGTAGCTGAGGATTAATACCTTTGAGCTTTACATGATATTTATTGCAAAAATAAATTAAAGTTGCGAGCCCTGAAGAATCAACCCGAGTAAGTTGCGCAACATCAATGCATTTTACACCATTTAAAATAGTATTTTGTGTTGACCACAAATCATTTAAAGAGTGAACATCAAGTTCACCCTGTAAAGACAATATTTCTTGTTGTTTTTCTGTTTTTATTCGCGACATTATGGCTAGCCTTTGGGTTTAGCGTTTGGGTCAATATTGCGATTTGAAAGATCAGTTAATTGTTTAGTTAATGCGTCAATACCATCTTGGCGTAAAATTGTTGACCATTCATTTTGCTTGGTGGTGATCATGCTGACGCCTTCTGCAACTAAATCATAAGCTTTCCATTCGCCAGTGACAGAGTTTTTACGCCATTGGAAATCAATACGTAATGGTTGTTGGTTTTTATTAGGTTGGTTTAATAAAACACGAATAGAGATAAGCGTTTTCCCTGTTAAATCTTTTGGCGATTCAACCTGATAAGTTTGGCCATTATACATAGATAATGCTTGAGCAAAAGTTTGTACTAAATAATTTTCAAAAGCAGCGAAATAAGCTTTACGTTGCGCATCTGTAGCACTTTTATAATAATTACCTAAAATTAATGCGCCAGCATACTTTACTTGTACATAAGGTAATAATTCTGTTCTTACGATCTCTTTTAGTTTGTTTGGGTTTGATTTTAATGTCGTAGATTGTGCATTCATGGTGCTAAAAATCTTATTAGCAGACACTTCCATCTCTTTATAAGGATCATTTTCAGCAAACGCATTAGCACTAAATATTAAAGCTAATGCAAAAAAAATAGTGTGTTTAAATTTGGTTAACATAGTAACAAAACTCCTTAATTTTCATTTATATCTTGTGTATCTTGTTTCTTATCTTTATCGGTCGAACCTCCAGTACTATAAAGGAATTGACCAATTAAGTCTTCAATAACCATTGCTGGTTTAGTGTTGTATATTACAAAACCATCATGAAAATAAGCTGGTTCATGATTATTTGTTGGCAAATTGTTGCTTGTACCTTCGCTATCCAATGAATCAAGTTCTAATTCAGTACTTTTATCAAGTCCAAAGTTAATATCAATAAATTGTTCACCTAATAAACCTGATGTTTTAATTGAAAGCGAACTTGAAACTGGAATTTGATTGTATTGTGCATCAATATCTATTGTTACATAGGGTTTATATACATCAAGATCTGATGATTTTAGTGTTATATTACTGACTCGACCAATCACAACGCCACCGATTTTGATTGGAGAACGTGCTTTTAATCCGCCAATATTATCAAATACAGCATAAACTCGATATGAATTATGACTAGCAAATGATGTTGGATCCGTTACACGGAAACATAAAAAAAGTACCGAGCAAATGACCAGTACCATAAATAATCCTACTGTGATTTCAACTTTACGACTCATGTTTAATGACCTCAATGACTAAACATTAATGCGGTTAAAATAAAATCTAACCCCAAAATTACTAATGATGAATAAACAACAGTGCTTGTTGTTGCTCGACTAATTCCTTCTGATGTTGGTACACAATCATAACCATTGAAAAGTGCAATCCAAGTGCTGGCAATGGCAAATGCAAAGCTTTTTACAAAACAGTTACCTAGATCATGCCACCAATCAACATTACTTTGAATAGATGACCAAAAAAAGCCTGCATCAATACCTTTCCAATCAACACCTACAATAACACCACCTAAAATACCAACGGTAACAAAAATTGCAGTTAAAAATGGCATACTGAAAAAACCAGCCCAAAAACGAGGTGCAATAATACGTCGTAATGGATCAATTGCCATCATTTCCATACTTGATAGTTGCTCAGTTGCTTTCATTAAGCCGATTTCAGCCGTTAATGCAGAGCCAGCACGACCTGCAAACAGCAAACCAGCAACAACAGGACCTAACTCACGAAGTAGAGCAAGGGCTACCATCATTCCAAGGCTGGCTTCAGCACCAAAAGTGGTCAGAATAAAATAACCTTGCAAGGCCAAAACCATGCCAATAAAAAGACCAGAAACAATAATAATAGTGAGTGATTGTACTCCAACAAAATAAAATTGCTTAATTAGTAATGGGAATTGTTTATTAAATTGTGGCTTACCAATTAATGCCCTAAAGAGCATCACACCAGAACGACCAATCATCGCAATGATATCAATAAACCATTGTCCTAATTTTGCCAGTATATTTAACATTATTTTGTACCTCTGCTTAGGTCTAATTTGTAATCTTCAGCAGGATAATGAAAAGGTACTGGACCATCAGCCAACCCGTCAAGGAATTGTTTTACTCGTAAATCATCATTATCACGTAATTGCTGTGATGTACCACCTGCAATAATATGTTGTTCGGCTACAATGTAAGCATAATCTGCAATACTGAGCACTTCGGTCACGTCATGGCTAACAACGATACAGGTTAATCCTAATGATTGGTTTATTTCAGATATCAGTTTAACAATAACACCCATGGATATAGGATCTTGCCCAGCAAAAGGTTCATCAAACATAATTAAATCGGGATCAAGCGCAATGGCTCTAGCTAATGCTGCTCGCCTTGCCATACCACCAGATAGTTCCGATGGCATCATTTGAGCTGCACCACGTAAACCAACAGCTTGTAATTTCATTAAGACTAAATTATGCAATATAGGTTCAGGTAATTTGAAGTGCTCACGTAGTGGGTAAGCAACATTATCAAACACAGTTAGATCGGTAAATAAAGCTCCCGATTGAAATAACATGCTAATGCGTTTGCGTACTTCATAAAGTCGGGAGCGAGACATGCTTGGAATGTCTTCACCATCGAATAAAATTTTTCCTGACTGGGGTTTTAATTGACCACCAATGAGCCTTAGTAGTGTGGTTTTACCAATTCCTGAAGGTCCCATGATTGCTGTCACTTTTCCTTTCGGGACATTCAAACTCATATTTTTATAAATAGGCCTTGTTCCACGATAAAAAGACATATCGTGAATTTCAACCAAATTTTGTTGTAATGCGTTTGTCACATTGATTTCCTAGATTTCTAGAATGGTAAAATTTTGCTTATTTTACTTGATATTTGTAAATAAAGAAATCAATTAAACGTGTTGCCTATTTGTGTATAACTGCTCAATAAATAGTTTTTATACTCGATGGCTGATTTTTATAGGCAAACAGAGGTTTTACGTAAAATATCTTATTAGAGAGATAAAAGATAATTAAGGCTATTTTTCTAAATAATAAATGGGGAAAGTTATATTTTAGCTCCCCCCATTTTTTACTGATCATGCATAACTAAAAGTGATTATGTGTTTTATTCATGCCGTGCTTTACGAGCTAAATAATTACCAGTGCTTTGAATAAATTGTATAGCAATAACTAATATCACCACGCAGATATAAGTAACAGTATTATCAAAACGTTGATAACCGTATGACACAGCTAAATCGCCAATACCGCCAGCACCAATAGCACCAGCCATCGCTGTAGCACCAATTAAACCTATAGTAGCAGTTGTAAGCGTTAAAATTAAAGAGCTAAATGCCTCTGGTAACATAAAATACCAAATAATTTGTATTGGCGTCGCTCCCATTGATTGAGCCGCTTCAATAATACCACTATTCACGTCAAGTAATGAATTTTCAACTAATCTAGCAATGTAAGGAGCAACATAAAATGTTAACGGAACAATCGCTGCTATAGTGCCAATAGAGCTATTTACAATGACCTTTGTTAAAGGTTGGATAGCAACTAATAAAATAATAAAAGGCAATGAGCGAACTATATTAATAATCGGATTGATAATACGAAACACTCGACGATTTTCTAATAGTCCATAAGGTCTTGTTGTAACTAAGCAAATACCAAGTGGAATTCCGATTAATGAACCTAAAATTAAGGAGAAAACTACCATAATTAGGGTGTCATAGGATGCTTGAACAAATTGTTCAGTGGTTACTGATGTTGCAAAGCAAGAGGCCAAATAGTCAATTATAGTATTAAATATTTCCATTTTTACTCATCTCCCAATGTTTAATTTCAGTGACTTGCACACCGCGCTCACGTAAGTAATGTACTGATTCTTTGATATTACTATCGTTACCTTTTAGTTGAACAAACATACTACCTAAAACCGTTTTTTCGATTTCTGACATATGGGCAAACAAAATATTGACGATAACTTTTTGTTGCAGTATAAGTGAATTCATCACGGGTTCTGACGCAGATCGTCCTAAGAATTCGAGCTTAAATAATTTAATATTGTCTTTTTTACCTTCTATTTCTAACAAATTTTCCACAACACCATTTGGAATTTGATCGTTGATCACTGAGCTAACAAAATTTTGAGTAGTTTGGTGTTTTGGTTGTCCAAATACGTCAAGTACGTTACCTTGTTCTATAATCTTGCCTTTTTCCATTACTGCAACTTTATGGCAAATTTGTTCAATTACATGCATTTCGTGAGTGATTAACACGACTGTTATTTTATATTCTTCATTGATTTTTTTGATTAAATCTAAAATAGCTTGAGTGGTTTGTGGATCAAGTGCTGAAGTTGCTTCATCACATAGTAAAATATCAGGATCGTTGGCTAATGCTCGGGCGATACCAATGCGCTGTTTTTGCCCACCAGAAAGCTCTTTGGGATAGCTGTTAGCTTTATCACTTAATCCAACAAATTCCAAAAGTTCATAGACTTTTTGTTTAATCGAATGTTTATCTTTTTTGATTAAAATTAAAGGAATAGCAATATTTTCAAATACGGTTTTTGATTCAAGCAAATTAAAATGCTGAAAAATCATACCAATTTTTTGGCGAGTTTGACGTAATTCAGTACTAGATAATTGATTTAACAGTTTATTTTGAATAATGACATTGCCTTGTGTTGGTTTTTCAAGAAAGTTAATTAAGCGCACTAAGGTACTTTTACCTGCACCGCTGTAACCAATAATGCCGTAAATATCACCTTTACTGATGGTTAAATTAATATCGTTTAAAGCTTGTGTTGTGACGCCATTTCTTTCATATTGTTTTGAGACATGTTCAAATTTAATCATTGTTCATCACCTATTTATTTTGTTCTAGTTGAATAAGTGCTTGCTTAGGCAATTTGGCTGAATCATTTATTGCAGGTGTTTATATTGCATATTCAACGATTGACAATAATTGATATATCTAACGGTATCACAGGTTAAATTGTTGCTCTAATAATCGTTTTTTATATCTTATTCCATATAGTTATAAGATAGAATTACTTGGAATAAATGAATGCTTTTTTCTGTGTTAGAGTGTATTTAATGCTTACAGCTTATAGAGGATAGCTGAAATGAAAAATGCGTTTATCAAACAAAAAATATTTAAATACATATCAGTCGTTTTAGTTGCTAGTTCAGTGTTTTTGACTATTGGTTGTGATAATTCGTCTAAACCAGTCGATAATCAGACAAAAAAAGAAATTAGCATGGGCGTATCACCAGGTCCATATAACGATCTTTTTAATGATGCTGTTAAACCCATACTTGAATCAGAGGGTTATAAGGTTAAATTAGTGAATTTTCCGCATTTACTTGAATCAGACGTAGCTTTAAGTGAAGGTAGTATTGATTTAACCGTTGCACAGCACACAGCTTATATGAATGTGTTTAATGCCCAGCGTAAAGCAAATTTAAAATCGGTTGTGCATGTACCATCGGTACCTGCGGCAATATTTTCAAATAAGTTCACCTCATTAACGCAAGTTTTTTCAGGAGCAAAAGTTGCTATTCCACAAGATGCTTCTAATGCAGCTCGTTCATATAATCTACTAGAAAAAGCTGGTTGGATAAAATTAAAAAATAATACAAATCCTATTATTGTTAGTAAAAATGATATTGCTCAAAATATTGCAGGTATTGAAATTATTGAAATGGATTCGGCCAATATTCCTAGAGTGCTTAATGAATTAGATTTTGCGGTAATTCCAGGTAGCATTGTTTATTCTGCTAATATTGACTCGAACAAAGCATTACTTTCTGAAACCATCATTCCTGATTTGGAAATTATGGTTGTAGTGAATGAAGGAAACGAAAATAGTCGATGGGCTCAAGATGTGAAGCGTATTTATCAATCTCAACAATTTAAAGATTATATGAAAACGCATAACCAAAATGGTTATTGGGTGATGCCTCAAGAATAAGCATAGCAAGGTAAAGTAATGAAGAAAAGCCCGTTTGATAACGGGCATTTTAGTATCGTGCCATCTGTTTATCAATTGTTAGCGCCCAAGCATTAATCCCTCCTGTAAGATTATAGAGAAAGTTAGGATCAAAACCGTTTTCTGCTAAATAATGAGCAACAGTTAGGCTACGTCTGCCGTGATGACAATAAATAACAATATCGATTTCATCTGGGATTTTATCTAGATATAAAGGGATCATATTCATTGGAATATGAGTTGCGTTGCCAATACTGCAAATGGCTATTTCATTGGGTTCTCGTACATCGAGTAGAAATAGATTATCTTGCTGATTTAATTTTTGTGCAAGTTCTATGGGAGTGATTTCTTTTATTGTCATTATTTAAAACTTATTAAAGCGCTTGTAAAAAAGTTTCAGGAAACTATACGTTTTAGTATAAAATTTCAACTTCAATTTTAAATTTATTAATAGCATCCTACAACGATATTGCAGAATGCTATTTCCTATTTAGGCTTCTAGTGCCTTGTTAATTTTTTCAAATAAATCTTTAGATAAATTTTCAATTTTTAGCAATGCCTCAAGTGCTTTTTGCATCTGCTGTTGACGATTTTTGTCATAACGTTTTAATCGAATTAGAGGATCGATAAGCCTTGCTGCAACTTGCGGATTTTTTTGGTTTAACTCAGTGAGAATTTCAACTAAAAATTGATAACCACTGCCATCTTCAGCGTGAAATGCCACAGGGTTATTATTTACAAATGCTCCAATTAATGCACGAATCCGATTTGGGTTACTGAGTGTAAATGAGCGGTGAGTTAATAATTTTTTCACGGTAGCAAGAACATTCTTTTCTGGGCTTGTTGCGTTTAGTGCTAACCATTTGTCCATAACAAGTCCATCTTGATGCCATTTGTCATCAAAGTTAGCCAATAACTCAGTTCGACAATCAAGTTCAGCTTTTACAGCAACACTCAAGGCGGCTAAACAATCAGTCATATTATTTGCTTGATAATATTGTTGGTTAACCAATGTATTGGCGTGCGAATTATCATCGGCATGAGCTAATAAAGTTAAACAACAGTTTTTAAGTGACCGCTTAGCAATGTCATTATGTTTAATTTGATATTGTGACGTTTTATTGTGGTGATAAACGGCTAATAATTCATCATAAAGTTCGTTTGCAAAATGAGTTAACAAAAATAGACGCACTTGATGAATTGCGATTGGATCAACCACAGTAAATAAATTCGCCAACTCGTTTTCAGATGGCAAGGTTAAGATTTGTGCAATAAGGAAAGGGTCAGTTTTTTCTGATAACAATACGGCTCTAAATGCATCTAATACTGAATCAGGCAACATTAAATTTTGATTTTCTTGATAATTTTTCACATTCAAGCGAACATATTTTGCTAATAATATTTGAGCTGCATCGTAACGGCTAAATGCGTTAGTAGCGTGTTGCATTAAGAAAATAAGATCATTATCTTGATAATCATAAGTTAACTTAACAGGTGCTGAAAAATCACGTAATACTGAAATAATCGGTTTTTGAGTTACGTTATCAAAGATAAATTGTTGTTTGTTTTGTATTAAATTTAAAACATGGTGAACAGATTTGCCTTGGTACTGCAGTGGAATTATTTCACCATTATGTTGATATAACTCGATATCAAGTGGGATATGCAAAGCCTGTTTTTGTGCTTGATCTTGAGTAGCTGGCGTATATTGTTCTACTGTTAAAGTATATTGTTGATTTTTCTCGTCATAATTATCGGTAACGGTTAATTCAGGTGTTCCTGATTGGCTATACCATAATTTAAATTGAGTTAAATCAATACCTGAGGCATCTTGCATGGCTGCAACAAAATCATCACAAGTTGCGGCACTACCATCATGGCGTTTAAAATAAAGTTTCATCCCTGCTTGGAATTTATCTTCTCCTAATAAAGTATGCATCATTCGAATAACTTCAGCGCCTTTTTCGTACACGGTGACTGTGTAAAAGTTATTCATTTCTATTACTTGTTCAGGGCGAATCGGGTGAGACATTGGGCTAGCATCTTCGGCAAATTGAACGGTGCGCAAAAGTTTGACATCCTCAATGCGTTTTACTGCACGAGATCCCATATCAGCGCTAAATTCCTGATCTCGAAATACAGTTAATCCTTCTTTTAAACTAAGTTGGAACCAGTCGCGACAGGTTACCCGATTACCAGTCCAGTTGTGAAAATATTCATGACCAATTACACCTTCAATACCTAAATAGTCATCATCTGTTGCTGTTTGTGGCTTGGCAAGCACATATTTTGAATTAAAGATATTTAATCCTTTGTTTTCCATTGCTCCCATATTGAAAAAATCAACCGCTACAATCATAAAGATATCTAAGTCGTATTCAAGCCCAAAGCGTGTTTCGTCCCAACGCATGGCATTTTTTAAGCTTGTCATAGCCCACTGCGAACGATCTAAATTACCTTTATCAACGTAAATTTCTAAATCAACTTTCCGCTTTGATTGCGTGATAAACTGATCTTTTAAAATATCAAAATCACCAGCAACTAATGCAAATAAGTAAGCCGGTTTTGGAAAAGGATCTTGCCATTGTACCCAATGACGTCCATCAGCAAGCTCGCCTTGCGCTATGCGATTACCGTTCGAAAGTAGATAAGGATAATGTTGTTTATTCGCGGTAATACGTGTTGAAAAGCGAGCAAGAACGTCAGGTCTGTCAAGATAATAGGTAATATGGCGGAATCCTTCTGCTTCACATTGAGTACAGAGCGCTTCGCCTGATACATATAATCCTTCAAGTGCTGTATTGTCAATTGGTTTGATTTCGTTAACAATCGTTAATGTAAATTCTGCTGGAACACGCTGAATGATTAAACCAGCTTTTGTGAGCTGATAATCATGCCATGGTTGTTCGTCAATATTAACAGAAATCAATTTAAGATCTTCACCATCTAAAATTAAATTGTCCGCGTTATTATTTTTCTTAACAACATGGCTACGAGCTGTGACGGTTGTTATTTCGGGAGCTAAATCAAAATCAAGATCAATGTCGGTAATGGTAAAATCGGGTGATTTATAATCAAGACGATTTTTGGCAATAGGCTGCGATTCAGGTGTTTTTGTATTCATGTTGTTATGACCTTTTGGTTTGAAATCAATTTATATTTTATATTGGTTGATATTATAGCTGATTAAAAACAATCTTATTACATAATTAATCTATATCTTCATTATTATTCTGCTATAATCTTTGAAATTTTTATTTAAAGCAATAGCACTAAATTTACATGTTATCAGCAATAATTACATCAATATTAGATACTGATGCTTATAAGTTGCATATGCAGCAGGCTGTATTTCATTACTACCCAGAGGTAACTGTTGTTGCGCAGTTTCGTTGTCGTAGTGATGATTTATTGGGACAATATGTTGATGAAATAATACATCAAGTGAAATTAATGGAATCATTAGCGCTGTCTGATGATGAATTTAACTATTTATCAAATATTTCCTTTTTTAAATCTGACTATTTAAATTGGCTTAAAAAATGGCGTTTCAATAGTGATTTGCTCACTATAAAAAATGAAGATGGAGTGCTTTCTATTACAATTGAAGGTAAATGGCTAGATGTTATTCTATGGGAAGTGCCATTACTTGCCGTTATCAGTGAAATTGTTCATAAAGATCGTTCACCTAATATTGGAGTTTCTGAGGCACTAGCTCGGCTAAAAGATAAATTGGCGTTGTTTAATGAAAAAACAGCTAATATGGATATGTCGGGCTTTAATTTAATGGATTTTGGTACGCGTAGGCGTTATTCGTTTGCGGTGCAAGAGGCAGTTGTCAGTTATTTGAAAACACACTTTCATAACTTTCATAGTACTAGCAATTATTTACTGGCTTATCGTTTAGGGCTTACTCCTGTTGGAACCCAAGCACACGAGTGGTTTCAAGCTCATCAACGTTTAAGTGCTAATCTTCAAGATTGCCAAAGAAATGCTCTTCAAGTTTGGTTAGATGAATATCCTCATGACTTAGGAATAGCATTAACAGATTGTATTACAATGGATGCATTTTTACGTGATTTTGATTTGCATTTTGCTTCTCATTATCAAGGGCTTCGTCATGATTCAGGTGATTCAATTCAATGGGGTGAAAAAGCAATTGCTCATTATCAGCAATTGGGCATAGATCCACAAACTAAACTTTTGGTTTTTTCTGATAGCTTAAATTTTGACAAGGCGATTAAAATCTATCAACATTTTAATCATCGCGTAAAATTATCTTTTGGCGTCGGCGGTTTTTTAGCTTGTGATATTCCATCTAAAGATGCCAATACCAAAGCATTGAACATTGTGCTTAAATTAACGGAATGTAATAATCAATCTGTGGCTAAACTATCAGATAGTCCAGGTAAAACGATATCTCAGGATTTAGATTTTATTGATGAATTAAAACGAACTTTTAGTGTTAAACAATGATAATAATTCATGTTTAACTTATTATTAATATTAGAAACTAAAAATTAGTAATAAGAAACAAGTTATTCAAGAATTCCATTTAGTTATGGGATAGTCTTTAGAATATATCTGTATTACTTTAAATATTACTTAAACAAATTAATGTAGAGATGGATAATTAAATGACTTCAGTTGCACCTATTGTTGATGTGTTACAAGGCAAAATTGCTGTTGGTAGCACTATTTCAGTTCAAGGCTGGGTAAGAACTCGCCGTGATTCTAAAGCAGGTATTTCATTTTTAGCTGTTTACGATGGTTCTTGCTTTGACCCTATTCAAGCTGTTATTGAAAATAATTTACCTAATTATGAACAAGAAATTTTGCGTCTAACAGCTGGTTGTTCCGTTAAAGTCACTGGTAAAGTAGTGGAGTCACCAGGTCAAGGTCAAAAATATGAATTACAAGCAACGCAAGTTGAAGTGTATGGCTTTGTTGACGATCCCGAGACTTACCCAATGGCAGCAAAGCGCCATTCAATTGAATATCTTCGTGAAGTGGCTCACTTGCGTGCAAGAACCAATATTGTTGGTGCGATAACGCGTGTACGCCATACGCTTGCGCAAGCAATTCATCAGTTTTTTAATGATCGTGGCTTTTATTGGCTATCAACTCCTATTATTACCGCATCAGATACTGAAGGGGCGGGCGAAATGTTCCGCGTTTCAACACTTGATATGCTAAATCTGCCTAAATCTGATAATGGTAAAGTTGATTTTGATAAAGATTTCTTTGGTAAAGAAGCTTTTTTAACCGTTTCTGGACAATTAAACGCTGAAACTTATGCTTGTGCACTTTCTAAAGTTTATACTTTTGGTCCAACATTTAGAGCAGAGAACTCAAATACTACTCGCCATTTAGCTGAGTTTTGGATGATGGAGCCTGAAGTAGCGTTTGCTGATCTAGATGATAACGCTAAGCTTGCTGAGGATATGTTGAAATATGTGTTTAAAGAAGTGCTAGAAAAACGTGCTGATGATATGCAATTTTTTGCTCAGCATGTCGATAAAGAAGCAATCAATCGTCTTGAAAACTTTATTAATGCTGATTTTGCTCAAGTGGATTACACTGATGCTATCACTATATTACAAAATTGTGATGCTAAATTTGAAAACCCAGTCAGCTGGGGAATTGATTTAGCTTCAGAACATGAACGTTATTTAGCTGAACAACATTTTAAAGCGCCAGTGGTAGTAAAAAACTATCCGAAAGATATTAAAGCGTTTTATATGCGTATGAATGATGACGGTAAAACGGTAGCGGCAATGGATGTTTTAGCGCCAGGAATTGGTGAAATCATTGGTGGATCTCAGCGTGAGGAGCGTTTAGATATGTTGGATAAGCGCATGGAAGAATTGGGACTAAAAAAAGAAGATTATTGGTGGTATCGTGATTTACGTCGATACGGTACTGTGCCGCATTCAGGTTTTGGTCTTGGTTTTGAACGTTTAATTGTTTATGTAACAGGTGTTCAAAATGTGCGCGATGTTATCCCATTCCCAAGAACGCCGCGTAATGCAAACTTTTAAGTTGATTAAAATCCCTAACAAGAATTTATTGGGAGTTACAGGTGGTAGATATTAATCTGTTTTAGTTTAAAAAACAATCAAACAGGCTTAAATTTAGACTTAGACACTACATTTAATGAAAAGTTCGCTTGATTTTAAAAAAAATTTATACATAATTTACACTACTGTAAAAAGTAGAAAAATAATAGATAAAAATATTATTTTTTGGATGAATAATTATTGTACGAAAATTGACACTAAACTTATGGAAGTGTCTTTTTAAAAAAATAACCATGAGGGTAAAAAATGAAACGTAATCTATTAGCAATCGCTATCCCTGCGCTTTTAGTAGCCGCTGGTGCAAATGCATCTATCGAAGTTTGGAATAAAGATGGCAATAAAGTTGACTTTTACGGCCGAGTAAAAGCAGCTAACAACATCACTGACCGTGGTCAAAAAGGCGAAGGTGACGATACTTCAGCTCGTTTAGGTATGTCAGGCCAAACTCAAATCACTGATAGCGTAACTGGTTATGGTCGTTGGGAATATGAAGCTAAAGCGGGTAAAAGTAAAGACGGCAGTAGTGAAGTACGTTATGCATTCGCTGGTTTAAACTTTGGTGATGCTGGTTCATTCGACTATGGTCGTAATGACGGTGTGTTAAAAGCAATTACTGCTTATACTGACGTATTACCACAATTTGGTGGCGATGCAGCAAACAATGAATGGCATGTTCTTTCAGAACGTACTAAAGCTGTTGCAACTTACCGTAACAATAACTTCTTTGGTTTAACCGATGATATTAGCTTTGCATTACAATATGCCGATAATGGTGATGCAGTTAAAGATATTGAGAATAAAAAATGGTTAGATCCTGTATCAGGTACTACTAAAGATCGTATTAACCATAATTCCAAAGAAGCTTGGGGTGCAAATGTTCAATGGAATATTTTTGACACTGGTTTAACAGCTGGTGCAGGTTACGCTCAAACTTCAAAAAGTGATAGCCGTCAAAGTACTTGGGCAACTGGTCTTAAATATGATAACTATAATTTATATTTAGGTGCTAACTATTTCCAAAGTAAACATAAGAATGCGGTTGGTACTTATGGATTAATTGGTGATTACGTTTATCATATAAGAGATACAGATTTAAAAGTCAGAGGATTTGAATTAGTTGCTCAATATGGTATCGATCTTGAAGTTGGTCGTTTAACTCCTTCTCTAGCTTATGTTCAACACAAAGTTAAATCTTCTGATTATGATAATTTTTCAAAATATGGTTACCGTTGGAAGTATAGAGGTTTCAATTCACCAGAAGCTAAGTATGTATCTGTAGGTGCAACTTACGATTTAAACAAAAACTTTAGTACGATTGTTGAATATAAATTCAATCTTCTTGATCGTAAAGATTTTGGTGCAGCTTCAAATACTGAAAATCCACGTGGTCACGATACTAAACCAGGTACTAAAGATGTGTTAGGTGTTGGTTTAATTTACCAATTCTAATCGCTTAATATCTTATAAAAAGGCACTTAGGTGCCTTTTTTTTCATCTTTTGAATTCATTCCCACCTAAAAAAACATTTTATGCCTAAAAAAAATTTATAATAAGTATTAAAATATTCGAAAATTCGCAGAATAAATCTAAATTCCATTGTTAAATAGGCAATGTGGCATTAGAGCCATGTTTATTAGGCAAAATGGCTATCACAGTAATAATATAATTGCTAATTGTTAGCAGTTATTTGTTAAACCAGAGCAAAGCAATTTGCATCTTTAATAATACAAAATACCTTTGAGGGTAAAAAATGAAACGTAATCTATTAGCAATCGCTATTCCTGCACTTTTAATTGCAGGTACAGCAAACGCTTCTATTGAAGTGTGGAATAAAGATGGTAATAAAGTTGACTTTTATGGTCGTGTTTACGCATTAAACTATATTACTGATCGCAATAACCAAACAGGTGAAGGTGACAAGACCACTGCACGTTTAGGTATGTCAGGTCAAACACAAGTGACCGACAGCGTAACTGGCTATGGTCGTTGGGAGTATGAAGCAAAAACAGGTAAAAATGCTGATAATGAAACTCGTTATGCATTTGCTGGTTTAAACTTTGGTGATTTTGGTTCATTCGACTATGGTCGCAATGATGGTGTATTAAAAACATTAACATCTTACACTGACGTTTTACCAGAATTTGGTGGTGATGCTTCTGATAATGATCTTTATGCATTAACGGCTCGTACTAAAGCAGTTGCAACCTACCGTAATTCAGATTTCTTTGGCTTAGTGAATGGTTTACGTTTTGCCGTTCAATATGCGGATAATGGAGATAACAGCTCAACGCGTCATTTCGGTAATTATACTCTTAATGATAAACGCAATAGTGCTGAAGCATGGGGTTCAGTTGTTGATTGGGATGTGCTTGATACTGGTTTATCTGTTGGTGCTGGTTATGCACAAACTGGTGGTCATAAAGATGCTAAAGCATGGTCAGCTGGTATTAAATATGACAACGACAACCTTTATTTAGCTGCGTTATATATTCAAGGTAAACAAAAATATGGCTGGGATAATGCCTCAACTACTCGTAGCGCTGATGATTTAAAAACCAAAGGCTATGAATTAGTTGCTCAATATGGTATTGACTTTGAAGTAGGACGTTTAACGCCATCTGTTGCTTATATCCAACATAAAGTTAAAGACGCATCTAGTTATTCAAGTGATGCAGGGCTTAAAGGTAATGATTTAGCTAAATATGTTGATGTTGGTTTAACTTATGACTTTAACAAAAACCTACAAGCTATTATCGATTATAAAATTAACTTGTTAGATAAAGATGATATCGGTGCACGTCGTGCTTTATATGAAGATGGTTCATTTACTAAATCACAAATCAAGGGCACAACAAAAGACACAGTAGCACTTGGTTTAATTTACCAATTCTAATTGATTGTATCTTTATTTTTAAAAGGCACTTCGGTGCCTTTTTTATTATCTATTATCAATTAAATAAACCTTGCGCTTTGATTAATACTCTGTTAAAAATTAAAAAAAATATAATAATGAATTAAGATACAATGATGCTATATACCACACGTAAATTATTGGCTAAAAAAAATATTGCTTTAGTTGCTCATGATCACCTGAAAGATTCTTTATTAAGTTGGTGTAAAAAAAATCGTGAAGAGCTTTCTCGTCATAATTTATGTGGCACGGGCACTACTGGAACATTAATAAAGCAAGAAACAGGACTAAATATCACGCCAATGTTAAGTGGTCCGATGGGGGGAGATCAGCAGATAGGTGCATTAATTGCAGAAGGTAAAATTGATATCTTAATCTTTTTTTGGGATCCACTTAATGCTGTACCTCACGATCCAGATGTGAAAGCGTTGTTACGATTATCTACTGTTTGGAATATTCCAGTTGCCACTAATCAATCCACAGCTAATGCATTAATTCAGTCCTCTATTTTTACGCAAGAAGTTGATATTGAAATTCCTGATTATCAAAACTATTTAACTCAAAGAGTTAAATAAATGCAAATACCATCTCAAATTCGTAAAACAGGTCGGCAAATACTTTTACTTGATAATCTGTTTATTGTCTTGGGTTTTTATGTTGTGTTTCTGCTTGTTTCAACCCACTTTGTTAGTCAAGTTGGATGGAGTGCACTTTTTGTTGGTTTTGCGTTATGATTTCGGCAATTTGTTCACAAGGTTTTGGTATGTTATTGGCAATGGTATTGCTGATTGTTCTAGCTAAAAACCTATAATGTTATGGATAACTTTAAGTTATCTGCATTATCAATTTAAAAATGAGTCACCAATACACCCTATTAAAATGCGGAAGATTGGCTAATTTCGCCATCTTTAAATAAAATCGCTTCGCCAGTATTAAGTTTTTGCCATATCTCATTTGAAGTTAATGGTAAGGTTGAAATGATAGTAACAATATCATTGGGTGTTGTATGTTTTTGAAAATCAATTTCTACATCTTCGTCCAATAATTTTGCTTTGCCAAATGGTGCTTTACGGGTTATCCAATGCAAATTCGTTGTACAATAGGCAAACACATATTGCCCATCAGAAAGTAGCATATTGAATATGCCTAGTTGGCTTAATTGATCGGCACATTGCTTAATAAAATTAAATAGCTCAAGATCATCGACAGGTTTTTGTGAATATTTTTGCTGTAATTGATTAATTAAATAGCAAAAGGCAAATTCGCTATCGGTTTCTCCAACAGGTTGAAAAAGCCCTGTATCTAAATTTTGGTAATTGGTTAATTGTCCATTGTGGGCAAAAGTCCAATTTTTACCCCAGAGTTCGCGGGTGAATGGGTGGGTATTTTCTAGTGCGACACCGCCTCGATTTGCTTGTCGAATATGAGCAATCACAGCTTTAGATTTGATGGGATATTCTTTCACCATTTTAGCAATAGGCGAATAGCTACAAGGCTCAGGATCTTTAAATGTTCGGCAACCTTTTCCTTCGTAGAAAGTAATTCCCCAACCATCTTTGTGAGGACCTTTGTCCCCACCTCGTTTAATTAAGCTAGTAAAACTAAAGCAGATATCGGTTGGCACATTAGCACTCATACCCAATAATTCACACATATTATTTTGCCATCTCTTTTTCAATTAACAGAATAAGAATATGAATAACTTTGATGTGGATTTCTTGCACACGATCGGCATAACCAAAATGTGGAACACGAATATCAACATCAGCAAGTCCATTCATCTTACCACCATCTTTACCAGTTAACGTAATAATTTTCATCCCTTTTTGTTTTGCTGCTTCAATTGCCTTAAGCACGTTAGCTGAATTTCCTGAAGTTGAGATACCTAAAAGTACATCACCTTTCTGACCTACACCTTCAACATAACGTGAAAAGATAGAATCAAATCCAAAATCATTACCTACACACGAAATGTGGCTTACATCTGATATGGCTATCGCAGGATAAGCAGGGCGATTATCACGATAGCGACCAGTTAATTCTTCAGCAAAATGCATAGCATCACAATGAGAGCCACCATTACCACATGATAAAACTTTACCACCATGTTTAAACGAATCAGCAATTAAAATAGCAGCTTTTTGGATTTGTTGGAGATTTTTATCGTCTGAAACAAAATTAGTTAATACGTCAATAGCTTGGTTTAATTCATCACGAATATTGTCAATATACACTGGGATTTCTCCATCAATAATAAATAAATATATAGACTATTGTAATTTGTTCAAAATAGCTTGCAAGCGATAAAATAAAATTCCTTATTTGGACAAAAGATTTTAGAAAGTATACTGTTAAGTGTAAAAATAAGGATTGAAATAAAAATAAATTAAAATTATTTCTAATCATAATGGTTGAAATAACAACAAAATTTAAATTAATTTTAAATTTAACAAATAATACATTTGCAAATAGTTAAATTCTTTGCATTTATTTTAAATAATATATTGGGTAGAACTTGGTCGTAACGCTATTTGCCGATAGGATAAGTCTATAATTCGTGATACAATTTACTAAGTAATTTTCACGCAAAACAGAGTGAAATGGCATAAAATAGAATTAATAAGGAATTTATATGCAAACGATTGAAGGTAAAGTTGCTGCACCAAAAGCTAAAGTTGCAATTGTAGTGGCGCGTTTTAATCATTTTATTAATGATAGCCTAGTAAATGGTGCAATTGATGCATTGACACGTATAGGACAAGTTGATGATAAAAATATCACTGTTATTTGGGTTCCTGGTGCTTATGAAATTCCTCTTGCCGTTAAAGTTGCCGCACAGTCAAAAAAATATGATGCCGTTGTGGCGTTAGGTACCGTAATTCGTGGTAGTACAGCGCATTTTGATTTTGTTGCTGGTGAATCAAGCTCTGGATTATTAAGTACAAGTTTAGATAACACTATTCCAGTAGGATTTGGTATTTTAACCACCGAAAGTATAGAACAAGCAATTGAACGTGCAGGCACTAAGGCAGGCAATAAAGGGGCTGAAGCTGCATTAACTGCGCTGGAAATGCTAAATATTATTAAAGCAATTAAGGAGTAATTTTGTGGCATTAGTTAATCCTCGTCGTCGAGCAAGAGAATGTGCGGTACAAGCCATTTACTCTTGGCAAGTTTCTAGAAACGATCTTGCTGATGTTGAGACAAGTTTTATTGCAGAACAAGATATGAAAGGCGTCGATTCTAAGTATTTTCGTGAATTATTAAATGGTGTAGCAAAAAATACTGCCGAATTAGATGATAAAATGACGCCTTATCTCACTGAACGATCTGTTGATGAATTAGGACAAATTGAATTAGCAATACTTAGAATCGCACTGTATGAATTAATGAAACGTCAAGACGTACCTTATAAAGTGGTAATTAATGAAGCCATTGATTTAACAAAAACCTTCGGTGCTGCTGACAGCCATAAATTTGTTAATGGCGTATTAGATAAAATAGCCCCAACCATCCGTACGCGATAACCGATTAATTGTGAGATTGATATGAACGACAATACCGAAAAAAATAAACCATCTATTTTTTACGCCAAAAATAGTGAATCTAAAAAACATTCTCGCTCGGCTATTGAAAAGCCCTCTCGATGGAAAGAGAAGCGTAAAGATGATTCATTTCAGTTGAAATCTAAACGAGATCGTCATGATCGTATTGAAACATTCAAACCTCGAAATGATAAATCTGAGTTTGCAAAAAAGCGGTTTAATGTTGAACTTAATCAATCTCAATCATCTATCGATAATGATTCACCATGGCAAAAAAAGGTTCGTGCTAATGATCAAGTACCGACCTTTGGTTATGATGGCTATCGCCAACGTAAAGAAGAAACTTTAGTTTATAGTGAAAATAGCTGTAAAGCAGTTTTCAAACATCGACGCACAGCTATTGTTAAACTATTTATTACCCAAGAGATGACTTATCAGTTTAAAGATCTAATAGACTGGTTAGTCAAACAACGGTTAGGTTATGATGTTATCTCTAGTGAGCAAATTAGTAAAATAACTCAAACTCAGCACCATGGCGGTGTCTGCCTAATTGTAAAAAAACGTGTTCCACTTACCTTATTGGATTATTTAGAAAACAATAGTAATAAAGATCATGATTGTATTTTAGCTATTGACGATGTTCATAATCCCCATAATTTAGGCGGCTTAATTCGTAGCGCTACTTTTTATGGTGTTAATGGCGTTATATTACGTCAAACGAATTTACTTGATAGTGGCGCTGCCATGCGTGTGGCAGAAGGTGGTATTGAGGCTGTTGAATCAATTAAAAGTGATGATTTTGTTGCTTCACTTGATATGCTCAAACAGCGTGGTTACCAAGTTGTTGCGTTATTACCATGTCAGGCAAAATCCATTGCATCAACTGAATTGCATAAAATCAAGTTTGATAAAAAAGTTGCGTTAGTTATATTTCAACAAATTAATATAAAACTTATTAATTGTGCTAATGTTGTTGTCCATTTAAAGGGCAATGATAACATGCCTGCATTAAATATTTCGGTTGCAACGGGTATTTTATTATCTAATTTACAAAAATAATAAAGTATTATTTTATTTTTATTATCAATTAGTTGGATGGTAAAAGTTATTTTACTAATTGGTAAAATATATCAAATAGCATGATTTGATTAGAAATTGCTTTTTTTTTCTGTAAATTGTTATTAGTTATTGTGTGTTTTGGTAATGGTTATGGCTTTAAAGCATAAAGTTGGTTTAATTTTTGGGAAGTTTTATCCTTTACATTGTGGTCATATTTATTTGATTGAAAAAGCAATGAGCCAAGTTGATGTGTTACATATCATATTGGGTTGTGAGGCATCACGTGATAAGCAGCTATTTGATAAAAGCCGCTTACCCAAACAACCACAAGTTAGCGACCGCTTTTCATGGTTAAAAGAGACGTTTAAAGATCGCCACAATATTCATATCCATGTACTTGATGAAGCTGGTATTGAATTTTATCCCAATGGATGGCAAGATTGGAGTTGTCGCGTTAAGCAAATTCTTTCCGAACATAAAATTAAGCCTAATGTAGTATTTACTAGTGAACCGCAAGATGTCAAAAATCATGAACTCTATTTTGGCTGTCAGGTAATCATTGTTGATGCCAATCGAGATTTTATAAGCATCAGCGCAACACAAATCCGTGAAAATCCTTATAAAAACTGGTCTTATATCGCACAAGCAGCAAAACCTTTTTTTGTTAAAAAAGTAGCTATTGTTGGTCAAAATAGATTTCGTGATTTACCGATTCAACTTGCTAATATTTATAATACTCAATATGTACCTAACGGTTATATCAATTATATTGAGCGAGAAATCTTAACTCAGCATAACAAACGTTATTTGAGTGAATCTGATTTTATGAAAATTGCGATGTTACATGTAGAACGGATTTCAAAAGCTGTTGAAAGCGCCAATAAGGTTGTTTTTACCTCAATTGATTTTGAAACATTAGCACAGTACTACGATCAATTATTTCAAAAAGATAATGAAATTTTAAAAGCTTTTAAAGACAGTTATCATTTTGATTTAGTCATTCATGAAAAAGATTTAAATCCAAAATCCTCACGGCTAGAACATTTTGAAACAATCACAAAAGAGGTTGAAGCATTATTGATTTAGTTCATCACATTTATTGTGGCTTATGTTAAAATAAGTCAATTATTTGTGATAGGTAAATTTTTATGTCTCAATCTTCTGACAAACAAGACGATACAAATCAAGAAAAAATTGATTTTGGTTACAAACAAGTTCCCAAACAAGAAAAAGTAAAACGTGTTGCCGAAGTATTTCATTCTGTTGCTGATAAATATGATGTTATGAATGATTTAATGTCATTTGGCATACATCGTATTTGGAAAAAAATTACCATTGAATATAGTAGCGTGCGTAAAGGTCAAAAAGTTTTAGATTTGGCAGGAGGCACTGGTGATTTAACGGCAAAATTCTCGCAACTTGTTGGTGATGATGGATTAGTTGTGTTAGCCGATATTAACGAATCAATGTTAAAAGTGGGACGAGATAAGCTACGCGACAAAGGCTTATTTAAAAACATTGAATATGTACAAGCTAATGCCGAAGAATTACCTTTTGCAGATAACTATTTCGATTGTATTACTATTTCATTTGGATTACGTAATGTTACCGACAAAGAAAAAGCACTACGATCCATGTGGCGAGTATTAAAACCTGGTGGGCGTTTATTAATTCTTGAATTCTCTAAACCGCAATATCAAATCCTGAATAAAGCGTATGATCTATACTCATTTACTATGTTACCATTGATGGGGAAAATAGTGGCAAATGATTCTGAAAGTTATCGTTATTTAGCTGAATCCATTCGTATGCATCCTGATCAAAATACACTGAAAAAAATGATGGAAGATGCAGGATTTGTCGATGTGAAATATCACAATATGACTGGTGGTATAGTTGCGTTACATACTGGCTTTAAATTTTGATGCGATGAATAATAATGACATTTTTTAGACTGTTTAAAATATTAACTGTATTCCGAGCTTATCAATTAAATGAATTGTTACCAAAACATCGTTCATCAAAATGGTTGCGCACTTTATTATTTTGTATGTTTTGGGTTAGAACTAAAGCAAAACATCAAGAAATCGGTGAACGTTTACGACTAGCATTACAAGAACTAGGTCCAGTTTGGGTGAAAATTGGACAAATGATCTCAACTCGGCGTGATATTTTACCAAAACACATAGCCGATGCTTTGGCAAAATTACAAGACCAAGTTAACCCTTTTGACGGTAAAATTGCCAAACAAATAATTGAGTCAGCGTTAGAGCAGCCAATTGATTATTATTTTGCAGATTTTGACGAAAAACCAATAGCATCAGCATCAATAGCACAAGTTCATAAGGCGATATTAAAACGTAGTCAAGCCGAAGTGGTTATCAAAGTATTGCGTCCTAACATTTTACACGTTATCCAAGCCGATATTGGTTTGATGTATTGGGTGGCTAAACAATTAACTAAGCGGATTGAATCAGGCGAAAAATTACGAGCGGTTGAAATAGTGCATGATTATGAAATGACACTATTAAAAGAGTTAGATTTACAAAAAGAAGCTTACAACACGGCTAGATTACGCGATAATTTTATCAATAGCGACATTTTATATATCCCTTATGTTTACCAAGATTTATGCCGAAAAAATGTGATGGTTGAAGAGCGTATCAAAGGGATTCCCATTGCAGATATCAATCAGTTAAAGCAAAATAATGTTGATATGAAATTACTTGCAGAACGAGGAGTACAAGCTTTCTTTACCCAAGTGTTTCGCGATAACTTTTTTCATGCTGACATGCATCCAGGCAACATTTTTGTTGATATTACTGAACCACAAAATCCACGTTATATTGGTATTGATTGTGCCATTGTTGGTATATTAAGTGCTGATGATCAACGCTATCTTGCAGAAAATTTCTTAGCATTTTTCAATCGAGATTATCGAAAAATAGCCGAAACCTATATTGCATCAGGCTGGGTACCAGCAACAACGGATGTTATTGCACTTGAAATGGCAATGCGCAATATATGTGAGCCCGCATTTTCAAAACCACTTTCTGAAATCTCATTTTCACAGATTTTACTACAATTATTTCAAGTCGCTCGTCAATTTGATATGGATATCCAACCCCAACTAACCTTACTTGAAAAAACACTATTTTATATTGAAGGACTTGGTCGTCAGCTTTATCCAGAACTTGATTTGTGGCAAACAGCAAAGCCATTTTTAGAAAAGTGGTATCGAGATAAATATAGTGCTAAAAAGATACTACAACAAGCTTGGGAATCGCTGCCTCAGTGGCGGGTCATGTTGCCACAGTTACCAGAAAAATTAAATGATTATGAACGAATTTCCAAACAAATGAATGTTCAATTACAACAAATCAATCAAGAATTTCAGCGTAGTAAAAAGCGTGAACAAAATTTATATACAGTGATTGCACTATTTTGTGCATTATGTATTATTATATTAATTGTGCATTAAGAATTGAGCACAAAACTAGTTATTTGGGAAAATTGTAGTTTGTGTGTATAATTTAGGTATTAACCTTACTGGAGATAATTATCATGATGCCAAGCTTGCCTCAACTCCTCATATTAGTTGCTGTTGTTGTTTTGTTATTTGGAACAAAAAAATTACGAACATTAGGCTCCGATCTTGGCGCATCAATTAAAGGCTTTAAAAAAGCGATGAATGATGATGACGGCCACGACCAAAAAGAGCAAGACAATTTACAAAAAGTCGAGAATATTGACTCATCAGATACTAACAATAAAGATACTAACAATAGCAAAAAAGAGTAACCCGTGTTCGACATCAGCTTTGGTCAGTTACTATTGGTATTAATTATTGGTCTGGTGGTTTTAGGGCCAGAAAGGTTACCTATTGCCATAAAAACAGTTGCAGGATGGATAAAAGTACTCCGCCGAATGTCTGCTACTGTACAGTTAGAATTAAATAAAGAACTTAAACTGCAAGAGTTACAAAACAGTCTAAAAAAGGCTGAACAAAGTGGTTTAACAACACTTACGCCAGAGATTCAAGAATCAATTGATGATTTAAAGCGCGTAACAGAATCATTACAAAACGAGATCGACTCTGCAACGCTGATCGATTCTCACTCTCACTCAGATAAAAATAAATCATGACTGACGACGCTACACAACCATTAATTGGACATCTTGTTGAACTTAGAACACGGCTTCTACGCTCTATTATCTGTATTTTGCTAGTATTAGCTTGCTTACTCTATTTTTCCAATGATATTTATCATATCGTGGCAAATCCGCTTATCAGCCAATTACCTCAAGGTAGTAGCATGATAGCAACAGATATTGCAGCGCCATTTTTTACCCCAATTAAGCTAACTGCTGTGGTGGCAATATTTATCTCAATTCCTTACATACTGTATCAAGTTTGGGGATTTATCGCACCAGCGCTATATCAACATGAAAAACGTCTAGTAATGCCGTTAATTGTATCAAGCACAATTCTCTTTTATCTTGGTATTGCATTTGCTTACTTTGTGGTGTTTCCACTAGCATTTTACTTTTTTATTCACACTGCACCTATTGATGTAGCTATCAATACAGATATTACAAAATACCTTGATTTTGTAATGACACTCTTTATTGTTTTTGGGTTTGCTTTCGAAGTGCCCGTTGCCATTATACTACTTTGTTGGACAGGGATAACTACGCCTAAAAGTCTACGAAAAAAGCGCCCTTATATAATTGTTGGAGTGTTTGCCGTTGCAATGTTTGTTACACCTCCCGATGTATTTTCACAAATATTACTAGCTGTACCTATCTGTTTACTGTTTGAAATCGGCACTTTTTTTGCCCGTTTTTATCAACCACGAAAAAATGACAAAACAGAAGATAACGACAGTTATGAATCTGATAAAGATAGTTAACAGATAAAAGATGAATTAACTGAATAATTAAGGATAACAAGTCATAATGAAGACCTCATTACCTGATTTTAATTGTGCCAATGTATTAGTTGTAGGCGATATTATGTTAGATCGCTATTGGTATGGAGGAACTAATCGGATATCCCCCGAAGCGCCAGTACCTGTAGTTAAAATTGACTCTTTAGAAGAGCGACCAGGTGGTGCGGCTAATGTTGCAATGAATATTACATCGCTTTGTGGTAACGCGAGACTAATCGGATTAACAGGTATTGATGAACCAGCCAAAATTCTTGATGAACAGCTAAGTAACCACAAAGTTCAATGTGATTTTGTCTCTGTTTCAACACACCCAACCATAACTAAACTACGAGTCCTATCACGCAATCAACAATTGATCCGTATTGATTTTGAAGAAGGATTTGGCAATGTTGATGCAACTCCTATTCTTGAGCGTATTCAAACAGCATTGTCGACGCATAAAGTATTGGTTCTGTCGGACTATGCTAAAGGTGCATTATCAGCAGTTCAAGCAATGATTAAGCTTGCTAATCAAGCAAATGTACCGATTCTAGTTGATCCTAAAGGGACTGATTTTGAACGTTACCGTGGTGCAACAATCTTAACTCCTAATATGTCAGAGTTTGAGGCGGTAGTTGGTCATTGTCAAAGTGAAGATGAAATCATAGAAAAAGGCCACCAACTGATTAAACAGTACCAACTAAAAGCGCTATTGGTTACACGAAGCGAAAAAGGCATGACATTGCTTCAATTAGATAAACCAACTTATCATCTACCGACTCAAGCTAAAGAAGTATTTGATGTCACAGGTGCTGGTGATACCGTAATTGCCACATTAGCTGCAGCTTTAGCCGCAGGGCAATCTTTAGAGGAAAGCTGTTTCTTAGCCAATGTGGCAGCGGGTGTTGTTGTTGGTAAACTTGGCACTTCAACAGTATCACAAGTAGAGTTAAGTAATGCCATTCGAGCACGTGCGGATGACGGATTTGGTGTAATGACAGAAGAAGAACTTAAAGAAGAAGTTCAAAAAGCACGGATGCGTGGTGAAAAAATTGTCATGACCAATGGTTGCTTTGATATTTTACACGCAGGACATGTTTCTTACCTTGCTAATGCGCGTAAACTTGGTGATCGTCTAATAGTTGCTGTGAACAGCGATGCCTCGGTTAAGCAGTTAAAAGGTGAATCAAGACCAATAAACCCACTTATGCAACGAATGATTGTATTAGGTGCACTTGATTCAGTTGATTGGGTCGTACCATTTGAGGAAGAAACACCACAACGATTAATAGCCACTATTTTACCTGATGTATTAGTCAAAGGTGGCGATTATAAACCTGAAAATATAGCAGGCGGTAAAGAAGTTATTGCTGCTGGTGGAACTGTTAAAGTGCTCAATTTTGAAGATGGATGTTCAACAACCAACATTATTAACGCAATAAAAAGAACGCTAAGCTAAATAATCACAAATAAAATTGGCTACTTGGAAATAAGTAGCTGATCGGCTTTTCAGCTCTTAATAACCTTAGTTAATTCTTGTTTAAGATAAAAATCGGCAAAAAAAATTAATACAACTTTAATTAATCGGTAATAACTATTGTTAAATTTCAAAATTAATACTTTTTTTATTGTGATCTTTATGCAAAGCTAATAAGCAAATAACGAAAAAGAGTATTAAGGATATTTTATGACCAAACATTATGATTACATTGCCATTGGTGGTGGTAGTGGAGGGATAGCATCAATTAATCGAGCTGCGTCCTATGGAAAAAAATGTGCCATTATTGAAGCCAAATTATTAGGTGGAACCTGTGTTAATGTTGGTTGTGTACCCAAAAAAGTAATGTGGTATGGTGCTCAAATTGCAGAAGCTATTAAACATTATGGTCCTGATTACGGTTTTGATACCACTATTAATCAATTCAATTGGGATAAATTAATTGCTAGTCGAACTGCTTATATTGATCGCATTCATCAGTCTTATGATCGGGTACTTACTAATAACAAAGTTGACGTCATTCATGGCTATGCAAAATTTGTTGACTCTCACACCGTTGAGGTAAATGGCGAACACTATAGTGCTGATCATATTCTAATTGCTGTTGGCGGAAAACCAAGCATTCCCAATATTCCAGGTGCGCAATATGGCATTACTTCAGATGGCTTTTTTGTTCTAAAAGCCTTGCCAAAACGTGTGGCAGTTGTTGGCGCAGGTTATATTGCTTGCGAAATAGCAAGCGTATTACACGCTTTGGGCGCACAAACACATCAATTTGTTCGCAATGCTACACCACTACGATCTTTTGATCCGCTTATTGTTGAAACCTTAATGGAAGTTATTGCTACTGAAGGACAACAATTACATACTTTTGCGGTTCCAAAATCGGTAATTAAAAATAGTGATAATTCACTAACATTAAACCTCGAGAATGGCGAAAGTTACACAGTTGATTGTTTAATTTGGGCGATTGGACGTGATCCAGCAACAAATGACATGAATTTACAGGCGGCAGGAATTGCGGTTGATAATAAAGGTTTTGTTATCGTCGACAAATACCAAAACACCAATGTCCCGGGCATCTATTCTGTCGGTGATGATATTACAGGCGCTATAGCGCTAACACCTGTTGCAGTTGCCGCAGGGCGCCGCTTATCAGAAAGGTTATTTAACAATAAACCTGATGAACATTTAGATTATAGTAATATTCCGACCGTCGTATTTACTCATCCTGCAATTGGTACAGTAGGATTGACTGAACCAGAAGCAATACAGCAGTATGGTGAAGAAAACGTAAAAGTGTATAAATCAACATTTACAGCAATGTACACCGCAGTAACACAGCATCGACAACCTTGTCGAATGAAATTAGTATGCGTGGGGAGAGATGAAAAAATTGTTGGTATTCATGGCATTGGTTACGGAATGGACGAAATGTTACAAGGCTTTGCAGTAGCGCTTAAAATGGGAGCAACTAAAAAAGACTTTGATAATACGGTGGCTATTCACCCAACTGCTGCCGAAGAGTTTGTTACCATGCGTTAAAAACGACCGATAGTAGTAATAAAAAAGCAGGCTATTAGTCCTGCTTTTTTGTTAATATTTTTATATATTAGGGCGTGTTGATCTTTCGTGATTATTTTTTAGACGGCATGATGTGAGTTACAATAATTCAGCCAAAAACAACCATAACTCGATTCATCATGCCAAGAACAACAATGCTGACAGATAAACGGTGGGAAAAGCTACTACAAATAATGAAAAATACCGGCCGAGTTTATAATAAATCCGAGCATCGGATGACGTTTGAAGGGATCCTTTTCCGAATGAGAACCGGTATTCCTTGGCGAGATTTGCCAGAAGAGTTTGGTGAATGGAGCACTGTCTATAGGCGATTTAATTTGTGGTCTAAAAAAGGAATATTAGTTGATATTTTCAAACATTTATCACAACTAGCGGATTTTGAATGGGTGTTCCTAGATGGCTCGATTATCAGGGCTCATCAACATAGTACAGGCGCTGCAACGGAGTATTCCGAGCAAATAGGTCAGAGCTGTGGTGGTAATTCAACTAAAATTCATCTTGCGGTTGATAGTGGTGGTTTGCCTATTTGTTTTGAGCTTTCTGAAGGACAACGACATGATATCACTTATGCAGAAAACCTAGTTGAAAAGCTCGATGAAGTGAATACAGTGATAGCCGATAAAGGTTATGACAGCGAGCCTTTTCGGTGCTTTGTTCGTCAAAAAGGCGGACGAACGGTGATTGCTAAACGTAATTATGGTAAGGATATAGATAAAAGCAGTATGGATAGGTGCCTTTATCGCTATCGTCATTTAGTCGAGAATGCCTTTGCTAGAATCAAGCAATATCGTTCAATATCAACTAGATACGATAAGTTAGAAAGGAATTATGCCAGTATGGTATCACTGGCATTTATGTTAATGTGGCTGCCAATGTATTGTTGAGTAATTTATGTACAGCAAAGATCAACAGCCCCTAATCAATTACGATTAATTATTTAATAATAAATGAAGAATCATCCTTTACCTAAATTT